>JBCCLS010000288.1:0-5156 GCA_039026835.1 Bacteroidota bacterium
GTACAAAAGAAATTAGGATTTATTCCAAACCTAATTAAAGTATTTGGAAATTCTCCAGCAACATTAAAATCATACTTAAGCTTAGGCGAATTGACTGCGAGTGGAAACTTTAGCAACAAATTCAGAGAGCAACTCGCTTTGGCAATTGCAGAAGAAAATAGCTGTGATTACTGCTTATCAGCACATACTGCGATTGGAAAAATGAACGGATTGTCAGAAGAACAAACAGAAGCAAGTCGTCAAGGATTGGCAAACGATGCAAAAGTACAAGCAGGATTAGCATTTGCACAAAGCGTCACCAAGAATAGAGGACAGGTAACAGGAGAAGAAATTGCAGCGGTAAAAGCAGCAGGGTATAACGACGGAGATATTTTAGAAATTGTATTGAATGTTGTGTCAAACACCTTGACAAATTACGTAAACCATATTGCAGCAACAGAAATTGATTTTCCAGTAGTAGAAACAGGAAAGTTTGCAGTAACGCAATAAGCAGCATCTCGACTGCGCTTGATGTGACAAAAGTTTAACATAAATGCATTCATTATGTGAATTTCCTGAGTTTTTAATGCTGGAGATGGAACAAAATTCAGGAATTCACTTCTATATAATCACATAAAAACTAATAATTAAAAAATTAAAAACGATGAAAAAATTAATCACAATCTTAGTCTTATTCGTAGGATTTTCAATGACTACACAAGCACAAAACAACATGATGAAAAAAGAAACGATGATGAAAGACATCAAAACAGTTTCTTTAGAACAAACCAAAGGCGAGTTCACTCAAAAATCTATTACACTTTCCCCAGGAACCTACATTTTTGAAATTGCCAATACCAATGTCGGTCACGATATAGGATTTGTGTTAGCGCCAAAAGGAAAGACAGACGCTGCAAATCATATCAAAAACGCGTATGTAACCGAAGTGGTAAAGAATAATACAACCGGACATTCCAAAGAAGTAACCTTAGCAAAAGGCGAATACGTATACTTTTGCCCTCTAAATCCAACGCCCAAATATACCCTAATAGTAGAATAATACTATTATTTTTTCATGATTGATAGTTGGAAAGCGAATTCGAAAGAGTTCGCTTTTTTTAGTTATAATTTGATGAGCTTTTTTATAGCGGTAGTTCCCATATTGGAACGCATATTTACAAAATAGACGCCACTAGACAAACTGCCAATATCAATTTGATGTTGGATTTGATTTTTCAACGTTTCTCTTCGAATTACTTTTCCGTTGATGTCAATAATCGTAATATTTTCCAGTACAATACCATCACTTGTAGCAACGGTAATTTCGCTTTGTGCAGGATTTGGATACATATTGATATACGCATCTAAATCTGGAAATTCTTCGGTAGATAACACATTGTTTTCATAGATTTTTACATTTCGATAAAAAGAAGTAGCATCGTTGAAGCTTCCGCCGCCAGGATAATTAAATCCAGAAAATGTGTTGTTGAACAAGTCATTGTCTGCCGCAAAAAATAAGTATTGTGCATTTCCAGTAAATACTTGTCCAATAGGAATGTTGTAATGTTTATATGTAAACTTATCAGCGTCTGTATAGGTGTTGAAATCTAAATTAATGGTTGCTGAACTTGATACATTTTGAAAACCATATAATTTATATGCAAGTACAGGGTTTAGCGCTAGATCGTTGTCAATTCCGACATAATGAATTTCTCCATCAATGGTACTCATAAAGTCAAATTCAATTACTGTATTTGGTGTGAAATTGTAATTAATTTGAATGCCTTTCCATCCATTGGTTGCTACGTATAAGGTAGCACCATTGTCATACACCGCATGCACGCCACGATCTTGTACAGGATCATAGGTGAGAATGGTTTCTGTGCTAAAATCGATGATTGGAAGCGATGTATCGCACGCATCTAGCTCTGTTGGATTGGCATCTAGGTTTACATCAGGATAGCCATTGCACAAATCCAAACTATCACACACACCATCGCCATCACTGTCATTGAATTCATCGTTTGGACAAGGATCACAGGCATCTGGAATGTTGTCCAAATCAGTGTCGAGTCCAGAAGTGCAACCGTACAACGTGGTAAGAATGTTATCAATGCTCCACAAATTGTTTCTGTCGGCAACGGGAGAATTTAAAGCAGCTTCCATACGTGTTTTTTGTCCGATTGTAAACATGGCATAGGTTGAAGCCGTATAATCCATCATATTGGTGAGATTGTCCACACTTCCACAATTGATCACAGCGCCAGGACCTGGATAATCATCCAAATCTCCAATAAAGTTTCCTTTGGTATTCGGTGTGTCTGTTACAGAATCGTCAAAGTTGCAGTAGATGTCTTCACCATTTCCACCAGCATTTGCCCAAATATGATACACATTTAGCCAATGTCCGACTTCATGTGCCAGATTGTGAAACCAGTTTTGCGCCATTTCTCCATGTTCTCCAAACGCCCAAGCCGACATGACATGTCCGTCCAAATACGCATTTGATGCACTAGCCACAGTAGGCGGAAATGTGGCAAATCCGGAAGTTCCACTGCCATCAACCGCTTGTCGAACTACATAAATGTTAAAGTATCGATCACGTGGCCAATGATACAGAAAACGCATGTTGGGATTATCGCCGCGTAGTGTGTAAAAAGCATCTACTTGGCGGTCAATTCCGTTGGTTGGATTTCCTTGCGGATCAAATTTTGCCAAGACAAAGCGTAGTTTTTTTGTATTGAAAGCAGCACGAACAGGAAAAAAACTCGCATCAATATTTTGATCAAAAGCGGTTTTTCCTGCAAAGAAAAGATTTAAAGATTCAATAGCTCTGACCACAGCCGCATCAGAAATATTTTCTGGACCATTGTTGTGAATAATATGTACAACAACAGGAATGATGTAATCTGTTCCTATAGTCAATCCTTCTACATCAATTAAGTCTTTTCCGGGAAGACTTGGTTGAAAGGAATTGGTAAAACGTTCCAATTCTTGAAATGCCGGATTGTTTTCAGGACGCAATTCAGGATGTTCCGTATACAAGCGTTCGTTTACAATATCTTGTCCGCAAGGTTGTTGCGCATAGGAGGAAAAAATTAAACAGAAAAGGCAAATACAGCGTAGAGATTTCTTCATACATCAGTTTGTTACGTATATAAAGATAAATCTTTTCGAGGGAATTTGTTCGTAACTTGTATAGAACTCGCGTGTGGCTTCTTTTTTGGTGGGTTTACCTGTGTAATTGAATATTGAGTCCGTTCATTTTTTCCTTGAGATCGTCTATCTTTTTTTGCAATGTTTTAGGATTGATTTTTAAATCGGGAAATATAGTGGCATCAGGTTTTACCGTAATTTTTGTGTAATTTTTCTTTTCTACACTTTTCGTGATGGAACGCGTTTCGGTTTTTCCTTCTTTAAAATAAAATTCTCCTTTTTCTCCGTCGGAATAAGTCAGCAGCGTACACCATTCAGAAGCTGCGTTGATGGACATCATGCCAACTTCACAAAACTGATCGCCTACAGTTAAGTGTTCTTTTAGATTGTGACAGGTAAACATTACTGTCATAATGGCTTCTGCTTTGGTAAGATCGTCTTTTGGGCGTATTCTGCGAAGCGAAATTCCAGCATCATATTCAATAGAAAAGTGATTTTCATGTATGCTAATCGTTAAATATGTACACTTTTTACTCATAAATTTATCAATGGCATCACAGGCGACTTCAAGTGGAAGTCTATCCAGCGATTTTTCTGCAAATACTTTTTCAAAATACATGTTTGGACGCATTCGGACATGCATTCTTGATTCTAAAGATTGGATGTTAGCTTCGGTAGATTTTGGTTGTTCTTTCATGAGTGTAGCTATTTTTACAATCGATTGTGTTGCTTTAAAATGGTATCATCAAAAACCACCATAGTCCAAACAGGATCAAAATTCAAATTTTCAATCTCAGGTAGTACATCTGGTTCTGGCTCTTCAAAAGCTATGATGCGAACTTTGGCATTTTTCACATGTATGATAAGATCTGAAACAAAAGAAATTTCATCAATTTTTGTCGTCCGGAATTGTACATCTTCTATTGGTTGTCCTATAAATTTCTTCCAAGCATCTGTTTCCGTTACTTCCAACCATTTGGAATGACTATCAGGTGTGTACAATCCAGATCGTTTTAAAAATGCAATGCCTTCTTGTTCTCTTTTTTCTATAGCGCTTCTGGCATTTTCGTAGTACAAATGATAGCAATATGCTACTGTTGGATCATCCTCTAGCCAAACCCAGCTAATCCATTGCTGATTGGAAAGTTGTATACATATTGCTTCATCATTCAGGTGAAAACCTTCATACTGAAAGGGACGATCTTTATAATCTGCCACCACATAGAACACTTTTTCAATTGTTTGTCCGATCAGGTTTTGCTTTTTCCTTTCTATTGTTATAGCAGTTTCTTGATGAATAGAAACTGCTGTTTCTAAATTTGTGATTGCCATAGGTGTTTATTGATTCAGTTCCGTTTGTACCTTTTCTAATAGTTTTTTATTACTTTCAATGCAAGCTGTATTTCCCTGAAGCATCATATTATAAGAGCCTTTTGTACTCAAAATAATATTACTTAGCAGTTGCTTGTCGAGAAAAGCATAGTCTCCATTTCGCATGTTTTTATAATCAATTTCATGAATAAAAAAGTCACCTAAATAGCGTTCGTGAATCTTTTCAATACGTTTGTAATTCTGAGTTACTTGTTTGTGAAAGGCATAATGTTCTTCCATGCTTCTGCGCAATTGAAAGTCATCGATGAGTTTCATATCACCTGAATTGACCAATGTTTGGTAGGTTGTACTTTCTGGATAAAAATTGATAGGCATTGCCAAACTGAAAATATGCCTAACAATACTGTCTCTATTTCCTTGTTTGGCGCCTAAAAACGGAAGCACAATATTTATCTTTCGAAGTCGGTCTTGGATATTTTTTTGATTTGATTCTAGCTGTTTAATTTCTTCATTAATGTCTAATACTAAATTTTCTAAATATTGCTTCTTTTGGCGCTCATTTGCATTGCTTTCTTTCCAATTATTCAAGGTAAAAGCAATAGAAATACCAATAATTACAATTAAGATTTCTCCAATTGCATATTTCCATTTTAGTTTCATGTGACGGTTTTTTTAGTACTGAGTATTGA
>JBCCLS010000289.1:0-5152 GCA_039026835.1 Bacteroidota bacterium
ATTTGCCACGGGTTATTTGAGTCTTGAGCTTTTACGTTGCTGAATCCTACTACAAGCAACAAAGCAACTAAAAATCTGCTAAGATGTTTCATGTTTTAATTATTTATTTTTAAGTGTTAATTAAAGGACAAATGTAAGTTGTTAATACTTATTAACAAAGACAAATATATTAATTTTTTTAGAATACATTAAGAAATATTAAGATTTAAGCTTTTAAATCACATTTAATTCTTTTCCAATTTCAGTAAATGCTGCAATAGCTTTGTCCAAATGTTCTTTGGTGTGAGCAGCAGATAGTTGTACGCGTATTCTTGCTTTTTCTTTAGGCACTACTGGATAAAAGAATCCAATTACATAAATTCCTTTTTCCAATAATTTGTCTGCCATAATTTGTGATAGCTTTGCATCATAGAGCATTACGGGCACAATCGCCGAATCGCCATCCACAATATCAAAGCCAGCATCTTTGATTCCTTTTTTGAAGTATTCTGTATTTTCCATCAATCTGTCACGCAATGTGGTATCGCTTTCCAACATTTCAAATACTTTGATGGAAGCACCGACAATAGCTGGCGCCAACGAATTGGAAAATAAATACGGTCGTGAACGCTGACGTAATATTTCAATAATTTCTTTTTTTCCTGTGGTATATCCGCCCATGGCGCCACCCATTGCTTTTCCAAGCGTTCCTGTAATGATGTCAATTTTGCCCATTACATTTTTCTCTTCCAAGGTGCCACGTCCAGTTTCACCAATAAAACCAGTAGCATGGCATTCGTCAATCATCACCATAGCATCGTATTGTTCTGCCAAGGCTACAATTCCATCCAATGGCGCTACCAAGCCATCCATTGAGAATACACCGTCAGTGACAATGATTTTAAAACGCGCTCCATCAGCATTAGCTTGTTGTAATTGCTTTTCCAAATCTGCCATATCATTGTTTTGATAACGATAACGCGCTGCTTTGCACAATCGCACACCATCAATTATAGACGCGTGATTTAACGAATCGGAAATAATAGCATCTTCTTTAGTGAGTAACGGTTCAAAAACACCGCCATTGGCATCAAATGCAGCCGCATATAAAATGGTATCTTCTGTTCCGTAATATTCGGCTATTTTTTGTTCTAGTTTTTTATGAATATCCTGTGTTCCACAGATAAATCGTACCGAAGACATCCCAAATCCGTGCGTGTCCATAATGTCTTTTGCTGCCTGAATTACATCTGGATGTGAAGACAATCCCAAATAATTGTTCGCACAGAAATTAATAACAGTTTCACCTGTATTGATGGTAATTTCTGCGCCTTGTGCTGAAGTAATAACACGTTCTTTTTTGTAAAGTCCTGCTTCTTTAATTTCTTGAAGCTCTTGTTGTAGATGTTGTTGTATGCTTCCGTACATGTGTTTTAGGTTTTTGCAAAAATAACGACGATTTCTGAGATTTTTGCAACAAATGTTCTATTTCTACATCGATTTTTGTAATAAATTCAAAACATGCGTACTATCATACAGATGTAACCATAATTTCCTCGTTAATGTAAAGCAGTATTTTTTGAGTCACGTTAAAACCCATTTCAGCTAATGTATCGGCGTATTCATATATTTTTTCTACATAAAACGGATCGTGTTTGCCTGTTTTGTAGTCAATAATAATGGTTTCATTGTTGGGATTGACTACAATTCTATCAGGACGCAGAATTTTTCCAGCTTTTGAAATGATGTCTTTTTCGTTGTACACCGTATTGTCTTGATGAAAATAAGAGCGAATCTTAGGATGATGTACGACTTCGCTAATACTTACTTCTAATTTTTCACGTTGTTGCGCGTCAATGATGCCTTTGCTGATGTATTCATCCAACACAAATTCCACATCCGAAGGATATTTTATTTGCGCCAACACGTCATGTATGAGATTTCCTTTTTCAATAGCCGCTTCCTGCGACGTGTCCCACAACAGTCCTTGCTTGGTCATTAGGTGTAAATTGTGGTCCTCTTTGGCTGTACTGATAAAGTTTTCTTGTACGATGGTTTCTATCTTTTCTTTTGTGTCCGCTTTCGCGAGATTTTCCTCAAAATCGCCAAATGTATACGTTAACAATTCATCATTCCACAACTCTTTCATTTTTAGATAATTGATAAATATCCCTGAAAATGTCTGCAAGCGCTCGTTGCCTTTGCTGTCGACATCTTTTTTGGTGATGATATGTAATTGCTGTACAGGTCGCGTACAGGCTACATATAGAATGTTGAAATTATCCAACTCCAATTGCGATTGTCGCGCTGTGTATAAAAATTCTCCAAGTTCGCCATATTCTTGGACTGTACTGTTTAAATTTAAATAGGCTTCTTCAAAACCGTGATACGCCTCTTTGTCAATAGGATACCAAACTTTGGGTTCTAATTCTTTGTAAATATCTGTATTGGCAAACGGAAAAATCACCACTGGAAATTCCAAGCCTTTGGATTTGTGAATGGTCATAATTTGCACTGCATTCTCAGAGCCCGATGCAATAATGCTGAGATGGTTTTTTTTCTTTTCCCAATGTTCTAAAAAACCTGCAAATCCCAGTTGTTTCTTCTGTGTATATTCTAACACAAAGTCCAAAAAGAATTGCAAATACGCATCCGATTTTTCTGTGAGTTGAAAAGCACGCACACAATATTCTACCGCTTCATACAACGATAACTGCAAGAAATAGGTGAAGTCAAAATTAAAGTCAGTCAAACTTGCAAACAATTCCTCTGGTTCGAGCGTAACGTGTTTTTTTAAGAATGCATGTTTGTGTACAAGCTGCAATTTTTCAGTCGCCAAATAGTTGAGCAAATGCAACTTGATTTCGTTATTTTTTGGCTGAATGGCTAGTTTTAGAATGTCAGTGATAAATTGCACTTCTTGCGAACGTTTGATGAGCAAGGTTTCTGAAGAAATGATTGGAATTTCATGTGTAGAAAGTGCATCTGCAATGGCAATTCCTTCATTTTTTCTACGTGTGAGCACACAAATATCGCTGTATGAAAATCCTTTTTGTAGGACTTCGTTGATTTTGGCTAGTACTTTTTCGGGAATAATCTCAAATTCTTCCTCACTTGAGTTGGCTTCTACAAATTCAAACGTGACCAAGCCACCTTTTTTGTTGTTGGTCAATTGTGTAGCGCCTTCTTTGTAAATTTCCTGAAATTCCTCTTGATGAAAAAACTGTGAAATATGCTGAAAGAATTCATTATTAAAGTTGATTATTTCATCGTAACTCCGATAGTTGCGCGGTAAATTTTGCGCATCTTTTGCTACATAAAATGGCGCCAACTCATCTTTTTTGTTTAATTGAATGAATTGTTCTGCCTTTCCACCACGCCAACGATAAATAGATTGTTTGGCATCGCCTACAATGGTAAGCGAACCACTTTTTCCACCTGAAAGTTCGGTTTGAAGCTTATTTGAAATCAATGGAATCAAATTTTGCCATTGCATTTCGGACGTATCTTGAAATTCGTCTATGAAATAATGTTTGTATTTCTCACCCAAACGTTCGTAAATAAAAGGTGCAGGCTCATCCTTAATGGTTTCACTAATTAACGTATTGAATTCAGAAATTAGGAGTACGTTTTGCTCTTCTTTGATGCTATCCAATTCTTGCTGAATGGCATTGAGTACGGAAAGTGGCGTAGCATTTTTATAGAAGTTTTTCAGGAAACTCAAATGATAGACATTTTCCTTGCAACGGTGATAGTGTTCTGTTAGTTGTGGCAACAACCCATCAATGGTAGCGGCTTTGTCAGGAGCTACCGTTTTTTTGTAGACAGCTCCACTGGCTAAATTGTCAGCGAGTTTATTTCCGTACAGGCTTTTTTCATTGAAATCTTTGTCTGCAATCTTTTTAAAATGATTGGGTAAAGTTTTGCGCAGAAAATCATCAAATTCCAATCCTGCATTTTGAATTAACATCAACACTTCATTTCCTGTGTTGGAAAGTGCGTCTGTCGTAGTCTGTATTTTCTTTTTGAGCAATTTTTTGAGTTCGCTAAAATCTTCTAACGTTTTGTCTTTGAGTCTTCGTAAATGCGGTTTCTCATTTTCATTCAACAATAATTTGGCAATTTTGTTCAAATCAAACGCAATGTCCCAACTTTTATCGTCATCTGCTTTTTCCAGTGCGTATTCAATTAATACGTCTGAAATAAGTTTGTCTTCGCCCGCTTTGGAAATGAGTTGATCTACTGCTTCATTCAATAAAGCATCTGTATCCAATTCCACTTCAAAGTTCAACGGAAGTTTTAAGTCGTACGCAAAGGTTCTAATAACACTGTGCGTAAATTTATCAATCGTAGCCACTTCAAAAAATGCATAATTGTGTAGAATACTTTTAAGCACTTCTTTGGCTTTTTGTTGCAACTGCGCAGGATGTAGTTTCAAATCTTCTGCCAATTCCAAAAACATCGGCGATGCTTTCACAGTTTCATGAAACGAAAACGCATTGAGATTTTCAATAATACGCGCTTTCATTTCAGCCACAGCTTTATTCGTAAAAGTAACGGCTAAAATTTGCTTGTAACTATCTTTCTGACCCGAAGAGAGCAAAATTCGCAAATAGTCTTTTACAAGTGTGTAGGTTTTTCCCGAACCTGCCGAGGCATTGTAGATGATAAAAGGTGTAGACACAGTTATTTTTTTAACTGCAACAAAGATAGCTTAAAAAAAGAAAGCCAATCTTTCGATTGACTTCCCAAGTGCTTTTAGCAGCTAAAGTTTGGACAAGATGGTTCCGTAGATCCTCCGGGAGGACAACCGTTGGACGGACATCCATTTGTTGGTGGTGGACAATTATTTGTAGGACAATTGTACACGGTACAGTTTAAAAAGGATATCTGGTTACATGTTGGTGTTTGTGTACAAGTAACCGTTAAGCCACATGCCGGATTACAGGTTTCTATTGCTGACAAATCAATAGGTCCACAAAGAAATCTTGATCCTCCAACAATTTGATCTCGTTGAAAATTAGAAACTTGCGTTTTCTTTAGCTGTAATTTTTTAATTAAATTCTTTTTTTTCATGATTAAAAAATGTTTTTGGTTAATAATGTATTTCAACTACTCTCAGTAGGTTACGCTGAAAGTCTTTTCTAAAGGAACGAAAAGTATTTCAAAAACG
>JBCCLS010000290.1:0-5148 GCA_039026835.1 Bacteroidota bacterium
TATTTTTATGATAAAGATGGAAATATTGTAGAATTCATTGCGCGAAAAGATTTAGACATTCACAATACGCATCGGTTTTCCACAGCAGATATTATCAGTATTAGTGAGGTTGGGATTGTTTCTGAGGATAACGAAGCCATTTACCATCAAATCAATGCGATGCGCCCTATTGAAATATACGATGGAAGTTTTGATCGTTTTTGTGTGTTGGGAAATGCCGAAGGTTTGTTCATTCTTGTAAACAATACCAAGAAAAAGTGGTATCCAACCTTAGAAGAGGCGCTTCAAGCTGATTTTCAGATCAAAGGAGATTATAATTTTGCTTTTATAAACGGAGCAATAATCACAGAAAAAGCGTAATTTTAACACTCGAAAAAGAAAAAATATGAAAATTGTTATATCACCCGCAAAGTCATTAGATTTAGAAAGCAGTCTTCCCACAGAAAAATACACAGAAGCTTGTTTCTTGAAAGAAGCAGAGCGATTGAGTAAAATCTTAAAGAAAAAATCGCCAAAAAGTTTATCAAAGTTAATGCACATTTCAGATTCGTTGGCAGATTTAAATTACCAACGCAATCAAGAATGGGCCTTGCCATTCACTACAGAAAATGCGCGTCCAAGTATTTATACGTTTAGTGGCGCTGTTTTTCAAGGATTGGATGCTTTTACACTTCCTTCAGTCAAAATTGATACGCTTCAAAGTACATTACGCATTCTTTCAGGACAATATGGATTGCTAAAACCATTGGATTTAATGCAACCGTATCGTTTGGAAATGGGCACAAAATTACCTGTGGGGAAAAATAAAAATCTCTACGAATTCTGGAGAAAGAAAATCACAACGCAACTTAACGACGAACTGGAAGATGACGAATTATTTGTGAATTTAGCTAGTAATGAATACTACAAAGCAGTTGATGCCAAAGCACTGAAAGTTCCTGTAATTACGCCAGTTTTTAAGGATTTTAAGAATGGTCAATACAAAACCATTATGACATATGCGAAGTTGGCTAGAGGATACATGACGCGCTATATTATTGACACGGACGCGAAAACCATTGACGATTTGAAAGGTTTTAACTATGAAGGCTACGGATTTAGTGAAGAATTTTCCAGCGGTAATGAATTAGTGTTTACGCGCTAATTTCATGTTTTTTCACAAACATCCATACGCACCTTTTATTCAGTCTGATACCGAAAAACTGATTGTAGGAACGTTGCCGCCACCACGATTTTCTACGGGCGACTTGCTTGAAAAAGATGTGGATTTCTGTTACGGAAGTTATTATAATTCACTTTGGTTATTTATTGATGAAATTCATAAGTTGAACTTGCGATACGACAATTCGCAAGAAGCCATTGCGGAACGAAAGAAGTTTCTAATTCAACATAAAATTGGTGTTTGTGATATTGTAGCTAGTTGCGAACGCCAAAAAATTGACGCTTCCGATTTGGGTATGGAAAACATACAATTGCGCAATGTGATTGGATATTTACAACAATATCCCAGCATTCACACCATATTATTCACAGGCGGAAACTCCAAAAACGGTCCTGAATATTTCTTTCGAAGACATATTAAACAATACAATCTCAAATTAGAAATCGTTTCTAATGAAGTACCCAGAATTCATCAATTTGACCTGAGTTTGGCAAAGAAAGTACATCATGCTGAACTTGATTCAGCATCACATCAACATGCTTCAAGAATTATAAAAACGGTTTCCTTAACTTCGGCTTCAGGTGCTGCCAATCGTGCTATTGGAAGCATTCCGTTGTATAAAAAACTCAAAAGCGAAAATCCAAAATTTACTACGTTTGACTTTCGTGTATTGCAGTATCGGGCGTTTTTTTAAAATAACTTTCACATTTTACGACACATTATGGTATCGTGTTTGATTAAGTTGTAATGTAGTCTACGTATTCCCATACTACTTTCCTGAAACCATTATCCCACAGATAAACCTGTTATGTAATCCTCGAAACATAGCATTTCCATAGTTACAGTATATAACCGACTTGATTTTTCAGTATAGAGATGGCATGCGCTATCTTTAAGTATGGATGTTTAACAATAAAAACTAAAAAATTATGAAAAACACAAGAAAAAAAGGAAATATAAACTGCTTGGGTTCAAGTGAAAAATTTGGGAAGTTATGAGTTTTGTAGTATTAGATTCAAATTTTGATTGGTCAGTAGGTGTTGGAGGACTATCAAATGTTACTTTAGCGGTAAGAGAAGATTTTGTTGGAGGAACAGGAACAGGCACAGATGCAGTACCAGAAACAATTAATTTCCTTGGAGATGTCACATTACTTTTTGAAGGAGGTAGTTTCTCTAGTATTACTTTAAATGGCAATAATACAAGAATTAAAGCTCCGTTTGAGCAAATTTTTGATACCGATGTTTCGTTAACGGGAACTTTTTTTATGACACTTTTTATCCAGAATGGTATGGGGCAGTAGGAGACAATTTAGTTACAGATTATGCGGCATTGTCTGCAACTTGTAAAAATGCAGATCATGTAACACTGACTCAACAATATCATTATTATGATCCTGTTGAGGATTCAATAATTGTTGAAGATAAAGACAGTTTTACTTTAATAGGATATGGTAGTTTATTAAACAATTCATCTCCAGGTATGAAACATGTTGATGCAGCATTATTCACTTTTCAAAACATAAAAGTGCTGACCATTGAAGGAATTACTATTAATGGGAATTTTAAAATGGCAAAAGGAATACAAGTCAATGATATTTCCAACGCTACTTTGAGAGATATTACTATCAAAAACCTTAGAAATATTAAACCAGGAGATAATGCTTTAGGAATAGACATTCGTGTCATTAATGGAAGTGTGATTAATGGTGATAATATAAGGATCTCTGAAATTGACGGAAATCATGACGGAAATATTAATAGTGGAAGTGGAGGAATTGGAATTGCACGTGCCTTATATATAAAACTTGATTATAATGGTACTGTGAGTACAGACATAGCTCAAAAGAATACTAAAATCACTATGAATAATTCATATTTTGAATGGGTATATGGTGATGATGGCGATGTAATAGATATTATAGATGAAACATTTACATCACATGCTTTACATCGTTTTATTTTTACCAACTGTACCATACGATATGCTACACGTAGACTAGTCAAAGGTTCTGCAAGTGGGATTCAATATTATAACTGTAAATTTGATAGCACGACCGAAGACGATTTAATAGCAAAAATGGGAGGTGGGCAAATTACATTTACACCGTCAGGAGGAGTCAATTTTAGAAATGCAAATCCCGGGCTTCATGATACTTTTAGAAATATGTATGGAAAAATGATTAATTGTGAATACCGAAATACAGGAAACTTATTAATTAATTCTGGAACTACGCTAATTGGAGCGTATACGGATGGCTTAGAGATAAGAGGAAATCGTTTTTATAATACTTATGTTAGATTTCAAGATAAAGTAGCTAATGCTATAGTAGATGGAAATTCTTTTTTTAACGCAGATATTGAATTAAACGTTCAAGAATCCAACTGGGAAGAAGGTAGATCATACCTTATTAATAATTATGGACATTATGCTCCAGCAGAATCTATTTTTCCAGCATTGATAAATTCTACTAATGATATTATTAATGTTACCATTGATAATAATAAAGTGTATTCGTATGAAAGTAGCGGTGTCAATTTCTTTGGGCTTGTTCGTCATAGGTCAGGAACAAAAGCAAGTAATGTAAATGTATCAAATAATGAGATTACTAGAGTAAATAATCCAGTTAATAGAAAAGAATATTTGTTCAGTTTTGTAAATTGGGAAAGTAGTTGCAAAGTTTTCAATAACTTGATAAATCAAACAGGCTTAGGTGTAGGTATGGTTTTCAGTGGAGTTTCGTTTTCTGGAGCTACTTGGGATAATTATGATGGTGATGGAGTAGAAATTACTTAATAAATCTTGACAAAAACCCTCCAAAACCGAAACTTTGGAGGGTTTCATTTTTTCATTTTTCAATCTTCATCATAGGTACTATAAAAATATTTTTCTAAATGCAGGCAAATTGTCACTTTCTTGTCCTTTGAAAACCTGATCGTGATATCCTAGAATTGCTTCGTGCAGAAACAAAACTTCGTCTGAAAATACCTTGTAACTTGGTGCATCAGAAATCGGTACATAGAAATTTCCAGACGTGTACTATCTAACGAACTAGGATTGTATTCGGTACGGCGCTTTTACAAAGCGACACACTGTTTTTATCAGCCTAAAAATGTATAGGCAACGAACAGATTGTCATGCTCCATTTGGAGATTGCAATGGCGAATCAACAATTTATTAAAAATCATATTGTTATTATAGAAATTAAACAAACGTTTTATGTATCTATACTTCCTGCTTCCCTCAAAAAAAAACTACTTATCTAACACCATATTTACAAAATCTTCAATGGATTCTGTACCGTTTTTAGTAAGATGTTTGATGAATGCACTTCCAATAATAGCACCTTTGGCTTTGTTGGTAGCTTGTGCAAATGTCTCGTGATTTGAGATTCCAAAACCAACAATCCGTGGATTCTTTAATTGCATGTCGCCAATGCGATCAAAATAGGTTTCCTGACTGTTTCCAAAGCTATTTTTTGCTCCAGTAGTTCCTGCCGAACTTACCATATAAATAAATCCGTTGGAAATACTATCAATGAATCGGATGCGTTCTTCCGAGGTTTGTGGCGTAATCAAAAACACATTGATTAATCCGTGTTTTTCAAAAATTTCCTGAAACTGTTCGTGATACACATCAACAGGCATATCAGGAATAATCAAACCATCAATGCCAACTTCCTGACATTTTTTGCAAAATGCTTCAATACCGTATTGCATCATCGGATTCAAATATCCCATGATGATTAACGGTACGCTCACAGTATCGCGGACATCTGAAATTTGCTCAAACAATAGATAATTCTCGCCTTCGGGAATGGAAGGAAGCAATGAACCCCATTTGCCGCCAACAGTCAGCTTTTCGCTGCTGTCCGGCTGGATGTGTCGAAGAGCATCCCAAGCCGTCGAATAGGGTGCTCTGTGAATATCGAACAGGGTCGCGTTGCCATTATCGGCATCGGTATGGGTTGGCTGTGGAAACCTAAA
>JBCCLS010000291.1:0-5144 GCA_039026835.1 Bacteroidota bacterium
AAAAAATTATAATTGAAACAAAAAAGAGACTATCTAAAAAGTATAGATTTCGTCAAACGAAACTTGATTCAGTATCAAGCTCAGAATGACGTTTCTATGAACTCTTTAGACAGTCTCTTTGTAAATTTTGTCTGGTACGATTATGCTAATGCTGCTAAAATCGAATTGAATGTTTCGCTTGGGCGCATTGCTTTCGCTGTTAATTCGTCGCTTGGCATGTAATATCCATCAATATCTACAGCTGAACCTTGCACATCATTGAGTTCTGTAACGATTTTTTCTTCATTTTCGGCTAATTGTGCTGCGATAGGAGTGAAGCGTGCTTTTAAATCTGCATCTTTGTCTTGCGCTGCTAATGCTTGTGCCCAATACATGGCAAGGTAAAAATGACTTCCTCTGTTATCCAATTCGTTTACTTTGCGCGAAGGTGATTTTTTGTTTTCTAAAAATGTATCCGTAGCATCGTCTAAGGTTTCCGAAAGTACGATTGCTTTTGCGTTGTCATAGTTTGCACCTAAATGTTCTAAAGAAACTGCTAATGCTAAGAATTCACCTAATGAATCCCAACGTAAATGTCCTTCAGCGTTGAATTGTTGTACGTGTTTTGGAGCTGATCCACCAGCACCTGTTTCAAATAATCCGCCACCATTCATTAAAGGTACAATGGAGAGCATTTTTGCACTGGTTCCTAATTCTAAGATTGGAAATAAATCTGTTAGGTAATCACGCAATACATTTCCTGTGACTGAAATTGTATTTTCGCCTTTTTTCATTCGCTCCAATGTAAATTGAGTCGCTTCTGCCAAAGGAAGAATGTGAATGTCCAATCCGTCTGTATTGTGATCTTTTAAGTATAGATTTACTTTTTTGATGAGTTCTGCATCATGTGCTCTATTTTCATCCAACCAGAATACTGCTGGCCAACCTGTAGCTGTTGCTCTGCTCACTGCAAGTTTTACCCAATCACGAATAGGAGCGTCTTTTACTTGACACATTCTCCAAATATCACCTGTTTCTACAGCATGTTCTGTAAGTGTAATTCCGTCAGCGTCTACAACACGTACAGTTCCGTCAGCTGGAATTTCAAAGGTTTTATCATGCGAACCATATTCTTCTGCTTTTTGCGCCATCAATCCTACATTTGGAACCGTTCCCATAGTCGTAGGATCAAAAGCACCGTGTTTTTTACAGAAATCTATCGTCACTTCATATAAAGCGGCATAGCTACTATCTGGAATAACAGCCTTGGCGTCTTGTGTTTTACCCTCTGCATCCCACATTTGTCCAGAGTTACGAATCATTGCTGGCATAGAAGCATCAATAATAACGTCACTTGGCACGTGTAAATTGGTAATTCCTTTGTCAGAATCTACCATAGCAATCGCAGGTCCATTTTCCATTGCCAATGCTATATCGCCGACAATTTCTTCTTTCTTTTCAGCAGATAATTCGTCAAGATTTTTCAATAAATTTCCAAATCCATTATTGACATCCACACCAATTTCTTCAAAAGTCGCTTGGTGTTTTTCAAACAAGTCTGCAAAATACACACGGACTGCATGTCCAAAGATGATTGGATCGCTCACCTTCATCATGGTTGCTTTCATGTGAAGCGAGAATAAGATTCCTTGTGTTTTTGTTTCTGCAATTTCTCTTTCTAAAAAAGCTAATAAGGCTTTTTTACTCATCACTGTAGCATCGATAACTTCGCCTGCCAACAATGAGATGCCTTCTTTTAAGATGGTTTTGTTTCCATTTCCATCAGTATGTTCAATAGTTACATCAGTAGCATTTGCAACAGTAACCGATTTTTCATTCGAACGAAAATCGCCCGCATCCATGGTCGCTACATGTGTTTTAGAATCTGCTGACCAAGCGCCCATACTGTGTGGATTTTTCTTTGCGTAGTTTTTTACAGCTTTTGGAGCTCTACGATCAGAGTTTCCTTCACGTAATACTGGATTTACGGCAGAACCTTTTACTTTATTATATTTTGATAAGATTTCTTTTTCCTTGTCAGTTTCTGGCTCTTCAGGATAATCAGGAATGGCAAAACCTTTAGCTTGTAATTCGGCTATCGTAGCTTTCAACTGTGGAACAGAAGCACTAATATTTGGTAATTTAATAATGTTTGCTTCTGGCTTTTTTGCTAAAACTCCCAATTCTGCCAATGCATCAGAGACTTGTTGTTCTGGAGTCAAATATTCAGGAAAATTTGCTAATACTCTTCCTGCTAAAGAAATATCTTTTGTTTCAATATCGATACCTGAAGACGCGGTGAATGCTTTTATGATTGGTAGTAAGGAATGTGTTGCTAATGCTGGTGCTTCGTCGGTTTTCGTATAGATAATCTTCGTTGATTTTGCCATGTGTAGTTGTTAATATAATTAAGGTATAATTAGATGTAATTTTCACGAAAGGCAAATATACAAAATGATGTGAGATATAGGCAATAATCGCCAATAAGTATAAGAAGTTATGGCATTTTGAAAAGTGTCATACATAACAAAAGCCATATCATTGTAATTACTTACCTTGATATGGCTTTCTTGAAATGCGTCTTATCTAACGAGTCACTAATTTCTCAGCTAATTCATTGTATAATCCAACATTTCAGTTTCGAAATAAGTTTTGTCGTTATTGGCATTTTACCACCTATAAAAAACTTACCTCTGTTGTTTTTTAATATACCTACTTGTACATATCGACTTTCGTGATGTGTCCCTTTATATAATTTCGATTTCTTTGCAGAAATTTTTCTTTATATAACACTTTATTCGCATCTTAGCAATACCAATAAGTTTCGGCGTCATTCTTGTCTTCTTTTGATAGCAAGCTATCTCGGAATCGGAATTCCATTTTCTCTGATGACTACTTGTACCCAAACAATCACTTCCAGAAAACTTATTAAAATAACAACTGTTAGAACGTTCTTTTAGAATTTACAGACAAAGATTTGCATCTTTCTTTGTTAATTCTGATGCTAAAGTAGCATAAGTTTTTTAAAAAGCAAGAAATATAAGAAATTAGAAATCAACAAGATATACACTTAGGTTATTAACAATTGTTCATAACGAAAAAAGTCCTGCAAATTTGCAAGACTTTTCTATTCTATATTTTTGGAAGAAATTATCTGATTCTTTTCTCCTTAATTCTAGCTTTCTTACCAGTAAGACCTCTAAAGTAAAAGATACGTGCTCTACGAACTTTACCTCTTTTGTTTACTTCAATTTTTTGAAGTGCTGGTAAATTTACAGGGAATATACGTTCTACTCCTACAGTTCCTGACATTTTTCTAATCGTGAATGTTTCAGATGATCCAGATCCTCTACGTTGAATAACAACGCCTCTAAAGAACTGTGTACGCGTTTTACTACCTTCTTTAATTTCGTAGTATACTGTAATTGTATCTCCTGCTCCGAACTCAGGAAATTCATTTTTTGCTACAAACTCGTCTTGTACAAATTTTATTAAAGATTCCATTTTTAACTTTTATAAAAATTAATTCAAATCAACATTCACGTCTATCGCCAGAGGTTAATCCGAAATCGAGTGCAAAAATAATCATTTATTGTGAAAGTGCAATTGTTTTGGTGGTTTTTTTGAATCAGGTGTTAGGTCTTTGGTTTTGGGTCGCTTCGCTTTTGGGTTTTTGTTAATAGCTAACAGATAATTACTAATACCCAAAATCTAATACCCAATACCTGCGCGTAAAGCGAACTACTCATCCAACAAATCTGGTCGTAGCTTCTTCGTGCGTTCGTAGGCTTGCTCTTCGCGCCAAGCTTCTATCTTTGGAAAGTTTCCAGATAATAAGACTTTGGGCACTTCCCAATCGTTATAGGTTGCCGGTCGTGTGTATACAGGCGGAGCTAACAAATTGTCTTGAAATGAATCGGTGAGGGCAGAAGTTTCATTCCCCAATACGCCTGGAATCAATCGAATGATAGAGTCGCACAAAACAGCCGCGCCCAATTCTCCTCCCGAAAGGACATAATCACCAATAGAAATTTCTCTAGTAATAAAATGATCGCGCACACGCTGGTCGACACCTTTATAATGTCCACACAAAATGATAATATTTCCTTTTAACGAAAGTTCATTCGCCATACCTTGATTCAAAGTCTTACCATCTGGTGTCATATAAATGACTTCGTCATAATCACGTTGTGATTTTAAATCAGACAAACAACGATCTATAGGACCAACCATCATCACCATACCAGCGCCACCGCCAAATTGATAATCGTCGATCGATTTGTAATTGTCTGTAGCATAATCGCGCAAATTGTGCAGATGAATTTCCACAATACCTTTGTCAATCGCTCTTTTTAAGATAGAAGCTTCAAACGGACTTTTTAATAAGTCAGGAACTACGGAAATGATATCTATGCGCATTACTTTATAGAGTTTGCTTTGTTTTTGTTAATCTCATCTTGCAACTTTCTACGAACTTGTTGTTCGCGCTCCAAGGCACGTTTTCTGTGTTCTTCGAATTCGTGTTCTATTTCTGCTAACTTTTCTTTGGCAGCTTTGGTAATTGCGTTGCTAGTTTTGAATCTGTATGTAAAGAATACCCATAATATGGCCAAAACGCCAATAATTCCCAACATTAACGATTGATAATTGCCTTTGCTCAATTGCAAACCAAAAAGTGACATGCTGTCTTTTTCAGTGTTTAACGCTTCAATTTTTTGATTGACAGCGGCTAAATCTGTTTTTAGTTTTTCAATTTCACCTTGTTGCGTTGCTACTTTTGCCACTTCCGTAGAAAGTTCTCTTTGACCAGCTTTGATGGAGTCTGCAACATTTCGTTGTAATTTTTCAATCCAATTACGCTTCACTACTTTGTAGTCTTGGTATTTGTTAGAGTTTTTCAAGATAAACTCAAACTGCTCCGAAATGGTTCCATCTTTTAATTGTAATTTGGCATTTTTGGCTACATTTTGAGCGTTTGCTAAAAGCGAGAAACAAAGTGCTAGTACTGGAAATAGGTGTTTCACTTTCATCGTCATTTCATGTTTTAATAAGAGTTGACAAATAAACGAAGATATTTTTATTTATTGTGTGAATTTGTAAATAAAAAAAGACTGTCTGAAAGTATGAATTTCGTCAAACCGAACTTGATTCGGTTTCTCATAAAG
>JBCCLS010000292.1:0-5099 GCA_039026835.1 Bacteroidota bacterium
CAACAATGAATATTTTAAGAAGCTTCTTTGTTGTACTATTTTTGATAGGAATTGCAGGTTACATTCTTACCATTCATGTGGCGCCGTACGCCATTATTCAACCACAAAAAATAAATCTGGCAATAACACCCGAAAAACTAGGTTTGGCAAGTGAAAAACTTACAGTACAAACCAAAGACAGCATTTTGTTAGAAGGATATTTGATTCAACCCAAAACAGAAACTCCCAAAGCTGTCATGATTCTTATTCACGGAATTGGTGGTTGCAAAGAACACTTTCTCAATTTGGCAGGGAACTTAGCCAATTACGAAGTTGCTTCTGTTGTGTTGGATTTAAGAGCGCACGGAGAAAGTGGTGGAAAATATTGTACGTATGGTTTTCACGAAAAGAAAGACATTGCTGCTATTGTTGATGGTATAAAAAAACGATTTGCTACTGCAAAAATTGGCATCTGGGGAAATTCGCTCGGTGGCGCTATTGCGATTCAGGCGATGGAATATGACAAACGGATTGAATTTGGAATTATTGAAAGTACGTTTACGGCTTTAGATCAGATTGTATATGATTACAAAAAAAATCTATTGGGCGGATTCGGATTGCGTTTTGTGTCGGATGCGGCGCTGCAAGAAGCAGGTAAAATTGCCAACTTTAATCCTGATGAAGTACAACCGATTCATTCAGTAAAAAACATTCAGCAACCGATCTTTTTGGCGCATGGCGATCAAGATCAAAATATCTCGTGTGAATATGGAAAGCAACTCTTTCAACAGCTTGCTTCTACAGAAAAAAAGTTTGTGCTTGTAAAAGGTGCAGGACATTTTGATGTTGGGCAAAAAGGCGGAAGTGCGTATCAGGAAAAGTGGTTGAATTTTATTCAAAAACAACTCTAAACATGATTTTAAGCGTAAAACATAGTTTTTTCTTAGCCATCATAAGTTGGTTTGTAAGTGTGATTCCAATGTCTTTGCAGGCACAGAATGTAACTACAAGTTTTGAAGATGGTTATATGAAATGTTATGAAAAAGCATTTGCAGACAACGGAGAAGCCATTTGTGGGTTTTTACAAAAATCAGAACAATTTTTAATCGATCGCAACGTATTAAGAGATACCACAGGAACAAGCTATGTATATTTCCTCAACAATAGCCGATCGTATATTGACACGCCTTATGCAAAGTTTGGATTTATCAACTTTATGATGGGGCAATTGCAGTCTAAAAACTTTTCACTAGACACATTCAAAGCATGTTCAAATGAATTGAAAGCGACCAATGGTTACGAAAAATCCAAGCTATTTCAGGTAGAAGAAACACTCAAACAAATCAAAACGATCAAAGATGTACAGAAGGTAACCGTCCAAGTGGCTACTATGCTTACGGAAGCCGAAGTCTCGCATCCATATTATCGTTTGCGAATTATCAATTTTTTAGAATCACACGGAAGGCGCAGCACAGAAAAAATCTCAAAAAAGCCTACACTAAGTAAAGAAGCACTGCAAAATGCATTAAAAATTCATATCAAAGCACAAGACGAAATTTTAGTGAATACCACATCAGTTTCTTTTGGTGAATTGCTTCAAAAAACAAAAACATATCTGGAAAAAAATACTTCAAAATCGATCATTACAATTAAAGCAGAAGCAGCTATTTCTAAACAATTTTCAACAGCATTGCAATTGGAAATCAAAAAGATTCTTCAATCCCTAAGAGATCAACTTTCACAAAAAAAGTATAATTCCTCATTTGAAAAATTGTCATCAGCACAACAACAAGAAATCAAAAAAACATATCCAGAAACTATTATTTTCAATCAATAATAGCAACTACAACGTTGTAGTGTTAAAAATCTAGAAACTCGCTAGACTACCCGAAAAATTACTTATTTTTAAAAAATTTCACTCTAAGTATATGCGCGTTTCCTGTACATCTATTTTTAGTTGGTTGTTATGCTTTGTAACACTGTCTTTGTACGCGCAATCGCCACCTTCTATCACGGCTAATGGCGATCAACAATACTGTGGAGCTGCGCCCATGCCCATTGCAACAAACGTCTCTATCACAGATCCTGATCCTGGCGATAACACTTTGCCGGTTATCTACATTCAAATTTCAGAAGGATACAGCAATGGACAAGATCAGCTGACATTGACAGGAACACATCCCAATATCAATGGTTTTTTTACACCAGCTTTGGGACGATTAGCGTTGGTAGGTCCGGCGACTTTTGCTGAGTTTGAAGCAGCCATTGAAGATGTAGTGTTTGAAACCACACAAACTATTTTTACAGAAGACAAATTTTTCTCTATTAACTTAGGAGATGCCAATTTTTTACCTTCTACAGGACATTATTATTTTTATGTGCCAAATACAGGAATCACGTGGACGGAAGCACGCGATGCAGCGGAAGCACAAGAATATTTTGGATTACAAGGTTATTTGGCAACGTTGACTACAGAAGAAGAAGCGCAATTGGCAGGTTCACAAAGTGTGGGAACCGGTTGGATTGGTGCGACTGATATAGGACAAGAAGGCACGTGGCGTTGGGTGACAGGACCTGAAGAAGGAACTGTTTTTTGGCTTGGCGCTGTAGGCGGATTTCCACAAAATGGGTTGTATACTTTTTGGAATTCTGGCGAGCCGAATAATTTGGGAGGCGAACATTACGCGCACATTACCGATCCCAGTATTGGAATTATGGGCTCGTGGAACGATCTTCCGAATGAAGGGTCTACCGATCCGAACAATCCTTATCATCCACAAGGATATATTGTAGAATTTGGTGGAATGCCAGACGATCCAGATGTTAATATTTCCGTAAGTACACGAATTGAAACGCCCAGATTTGAAATTGCTGAAAGCAGTAGTTGTGAAGCTGATACGATTTCCTTGGGCGTGCAGACCAATACCGATGCTGTACTTTGGTACGATTCAGAAACTGCAACGACACCAATTCACTTAGGAACAATTTACACCGTAGCGCTCACAGAAACAACTACCTTTTGGGTGTTGCCTGTTTTTGCGGGTTGTACAGGTGGTCCGAGAACTCCGATCACAGGAACTATTTTTGGATTGCCTGAAACAGAGGACATTACTATTGTGCAATGCGGTTCTACAAGCGGCTCAACTATTTTTAACTTATTCGAATACAATCAACAAGTATCTGCAGGTGTGTTGTCAAATAGACAAGTGCGCTATTATACAGACAGTGCGCTGACAGATGAAATTGTCACATCAGCGTATACCAATATTTCCAATCCGCAAGTGGTATATGCCAAAGTAACAGATTTAATTACCGATTGCGAAAATACAGCTGTAGTCACACTTGAAGTGAGCTCAAATGCAGTCAACAATGCGCAATTTTATGCGTGCGATACTATTGAAGAATTAGGACTCACACAATTTGATTTGTCAGAAGCAGATGCATCTATCTTAGCTGGTTTGCCCGCAGATATTACAGTAACTTATTATGAAACTTTGGAAGATGCGTTGTTGCTTTCAAATCCTCTGGGAAGTGAATTCACCAATACAAATCCGTACATACAAACCATTTACGCACGTTTAGAACAAAATGGTGAATGCTATGGAATTGGAGAAGTACAACTCAACGTTATCAGTTTGCCACCAGTTGAAACTGAAGAAATTGTCTATTATTGTGTAAATTTTGCACCACAATTCATTACACTGTCAAGTGGAATAACAGCAAACTTTAGCGATTATACTTTTGCTTGGTCTACAGGTGAAACGACTTCCGAGATTCAAGTCAACGAACTAGGGAATTACACGGTAGACGTTACACAAATTGGCGGTTGTACCAAAACAAAAACAGTCCTAGTGCAACCTTCCAATATTGCGACCATTACCGAAATTCAAATTGACGATATCTCAGACATCAATGTGGTGACTGTGGTAGTGACTGGCGAAGGCGAATATGTGTATGCACTCAACAATCCCAATGGAGTGTATCAGGAATCCAATATTTTTCAAAATGTACCTCCAGGTTTCCACACGGTATATGTGCGCGATATTAAAAATAATTGTGGAACAGTTGCAGAAGATATTGCTGTAATTGGCTACCCAAGATTCTTTACACCAAATAATGACGGTAGGAACGATACGTGGCAACTCAAAGGAATTTCAGATATATTTCAAGCCAACACACAAGTCTACATTTACGATCGGTATGGGAAATTATTACGAATCCTAATCAATTCCCAAGACGCTTGGAATGGTACTATCAATGGAGCACAAATGCCTTCTAGCGATTACTGGTTTTCTGCGCAATTACAAGACGGTCGTACCTTTACAGGGCATTTTACGTTGAAGCGTTAGTTTTTTTTGGTTGCTAGTTGTTAGTTGTTGAGATTTTAGTTTTTTTTCAGGAACTATCTAACATGTATATCGGTCTTGATTTTATGCTTTCTGTGTATTTTCAACCTTTTTGATATATTCGGAAGGCGTCATTTTTGTAATTTCTTTAAATACTTTATAAAAGGTAGATTTCGAATTAAAACCTACATCATACGCGATTGAGATTACCGTAAAATCCTTATGTGTATTCTCTTTAATTTTCATTATAAATTCTTCAACTCTGTATTCATTCACAAGTTCGTAAAAGGTCTTTTCGTAATGATTATTAAGCACCCACGATAATTTATTGGTTGTGGTGTGAATGTGACTAGCAAGTAATGATAAACTTAGTTCTGGATCTCGATATCCTTTGTTTTCTTTGAAAAAACTGTCTAAAAGCTGCTGAATATTTGCAATGTCATCATTGGCCAGTTTGGCTCGTTTTTTAGTATCACCTTCATGTTTAGAAGGAAATTGAATTTTAAACACTTCGGGATGCTTTAAACTATAGAAGCCTACAATGTAAATCTGAATTCCAAAAATAAAACATGATATATCGTAAATTAGTTCAATATCAATAGGTAATTTAACCACAAAACGTTCCACAATACCCAGCAACCAAAACACCATATACAGCCACAAACAAACCAGCATGATCTTCACATATTTTACAATGGTTTGATGAAAAGATAATTCTTGCGCTTCATTATTTAAGTAATAATTTAACAGCCTATTTGATTTGACTAAATACGC
>JBCCLS010000293.1:0-5098 GCA_039026835.1 Bacteroidota bacterium
ATTGAAAACATTCGACTAATAGACAATATATCATTGAATTAAAAACTTTAAAATCATTAACTTTGCCTTATGCAAATACACGTAGTAAAATCTAAAATACATAGAGTAAAAGTCACAGGAGCTGATTTAAACTATATCGGAAGTATCACCATTGATGAAGACCTCATGGACGCTGCGAATATTATACAAGGAGAAAAGGTTCAAATTGTAAATAACCACAACGGTGAACGACTTGAAACGTATGCAATTCCTGGCCCTAGAGGCAGTGGAGAAATTACCTTAAACGGAGCTGCCGCACGAAAAGTAGCCAAAGGAGACATCCTGATTTTAATTACCTATGCAATGATGGATATTGAAGAGGCGAAAAACTTTAAACCTGCATTGGTTTTCCCTAACGAAGCGGATAACACACTTACCTAGTTGAAAAATAAAGTAATCAAAATACTCAAAATTCTACTCCCACTGACACTGGGAGTTTTTTTAGTTTGGTACTCTTTGTCCAAAACACCACTAGACGAGCTAATCGCATATTTCAAAAAAGCCGATTATACTTGGGTAAGTTTGGGAGTTTTATGTGGAATTTTAAGTCACTTATCTAGAGCCTATCGTTGGCAATATATGTTAGAACCTTTGGGACACAAACCTAAGTTTGCCAACAATGTTATGGCAGTTTTTGTAGCGTATTTGGCAAATTTGGGCATTCCAAGATCCGGAGAAGCATTGCGCGCATTAACATTGACAAATTATGAAGATGTTCCCTTTGAAAAAGGTTTTGGAACCATTGTTGCGGAACGCATTGCCGATTTAATAATTCTGTTCATAGTCATAGGAATAACACTCTATCTTCAATTTGATTTTATATGGGATTTGCTCACAGGAAATCTTGATCTTACCAGAATTATATTGCTATTAGGAGTTGCAATTGTTGGCGGAATTTCGCTCATTATCTTTATCAAAAAAGCCAAAAAGGGATTCGCTCTAAAAATTAAAAACTTCATTTTAGGAATTTTTGACGGCGCCACTAGCATCCTAAAAATGAAAAATAAATGGGGATTCATTCTGCATACCCTATTTATTTGGGCAATGTATATTTTAATGTTTTACCTCACCATATTTTCTGTGGAAGAATTGCACGGAAAAGTTTCTGTAGGCGCCATGCTAATTGCTTTTATTGCAGGAAGTTTTAGCATTGCTGCAACCAATGGCGGCATTGGATTGTATCCAGTAGCTGTTGCAGGAGCTTTTTCTTTATTTAGTATTGATAATGATCCTAGCATTGCCTTCGGTTGGATTATGTGGGCTTCGCAAACCTTGATGATTATCATCCTTGGCGGATTGTCTTTTCTCTATTTACCTATTTTTAATCGCAGAAAAAATAGTTAACTTGCTACTCTAAATCAACCCATCTCATCATGAAAAAGTATCTCATGCTACTTGTTGCGTTTGTGTGTTTTTCTACTATCCATGCGCAAACCTCTATCGAAAAAATAAAATCTAAAAAACTAAACGAAACACGCGACATTCAATTATATGTGCCTGAAGGATATTCCGACGACAAGGTATACCCAATCATTGTGGTATTGGATGCGCATTATCTGTTTGAAAGTGTTGTAGCAAATTCAAAATACTATAGTTATTGGGATGAAATGCCAGAATGTATTGTGGTAGGAATCAACCAATACAAAACGGAAGAACGCGAACGCGACTGCATGTATGCAGATGCCAGCGGATTGCCTGAGCAAAAAGGGGAAAAGTTTTTTGAATTTATTGGCATGGAATTGATTCCTTTTGTGGAAAAGAATTACAATACGGCAAACTTCAAAATGATTGTTGGTCATGATTTAACCGCCAATTTTGCCAATTACTATCTATTTAAAGAAGTGCCATTGTTTGATGCATACATCAATCTAAGTCCTTACTTTGCTCCAAAAATGGAAGGTCGCATTGCAACGCGCTTGGCAGAGTTTGACACCAAAAAGTTCTACTATTTGGCGACTTCTGATGAAGATACCAAAAAAGCAGCACAACGTATTCGTGGATTGCATGAAGATTTGAAACAGCTTACAAACGAAAACATCTTTTACTACTATGACGATTTTACAGAAGCCAATCACAATTCACTAGCAGTACAAGCCATTCCGAGAGCTATGAGTAAAATATTTACCATTTATCGTCCCATCAGCGTGAAGGAATTCAAGGAAACCATTGTCAACTTAAAAACGTCTCCATATTTGTATTTAGAAGATAAATATGAAACCATTAAAGACCTTTTCGGATTTGAAAAACGTGTTTCTGTAAATGATTTTATGGCGATTTATTCCGCAGTTCGCAAAAAAGAAAACAATACAGAAGATTTACAACTATTGGCCAAATTAGGCAAAAAGGAATATCCTGATACCGCTTTATTTCACTTTTTTATGGGCGAATATTACGAGAAAATTGGAAAGCCCAAAAAAGCGCTTCGCATGTATCAAAATGGATTTAGTATGAATCCGATCGACTTTATTACGAAGGATTTAATGATTGACAAAGGAGACAAAATTAAAGACGATTTCGGCTGGTAATATGGCAAAAGTAAAAACGACTTTTTTCTGCCAAAACTGTGGCACCCAATATGCAAAATGGCAAGGACAATGTACTTCTTGTAAACAGTGGAATACAATTGTTGAGGAAGTAATTCAAAAAGAAGTAAAAACCAATTGGCAATCACAAGAAAAAGGACGTGTACGCGTTGCAAAACCTACTCTAATTCATGAAATAAGTTCGGCGACTGAAAAACGCTTGCCTACTTCTGACAAAGAACTTGACAGAGTTTTAGGCGGAGGCATTGTACCAGGCTCTCTTGTATTGCTAGGTGGCGAACCTGGGATTGGAAAAAGTACGTTATTGCTTCAAATTTCCTTAAAATTACCTTATAAAACCTTGTATGTATCTGGAGAGGAAAGTCAGAAGCAAATAAAAATGCGCGCTGAGCGGATTAGTCAAAAAAACTCTAATTGTTTTGTATTGACCGAAACAAAAACGCAAAACATCTTTAAGCAGATTGCCGAAGTTACACCTGATATTGTGGTGATTGATTCCATTCAAACCTTACATTCAGATTATATAGAATCATCTGCAGGAAGCATTTCGCAAATTCGTGAATGTACTACTGAATTGATCAAATTTGCCAAAGAAAGTGGCATTCCTGTATTTTTGATCGGACATATTACGAAAGATGGAAACATTGCTGGACCAAAAATTTTGGAACACATGGTTGATACCGTGTTACAGTTTGAAGGCGATCGAAATCATGTGTATCGTATTTTGCGCTCGCTAAAAAATCGTTTTGGTTCTACTTCCGAATTGGGCATTTATGAAATGCTCTCCGATGGACTGCGCGAAGTTAGCAATCCGTCCGAAATTTTGATTTCTAAAAACGCTGATGAATTGAGCGGAACTGCCATTGCTGCTACTTTAGAAGGTGCACGACCGTTGATGATTGAAATTCAAGCATTGGTAAGCACTGCAGTCTACGGAACGCCGCAACGAAGTACGACAGGTTATAATGCCAAACGCTTGAATATGTTGTTGGCTGTGTTGGAAAAGCGCGCTGGATTTAAACTCGCGGCTAAAGATGTCTTTTTAAATATTACTGGCGGAATTAGCATTGATGATACAGCAATTGATTTAGCCGTCATTGCTGCCATCTTATCAAGTAATGAAGATGAAGAAATCTCTAAAACCAATTGTTTTGCTGCTGAAATTGGACTCGCAGGAGAAATTCGTCCTGTCAACCGAATTGATCAACGTATTTTGGAAGCAGAAAAACTAGGATTTACTACCTTTTTCGCTTCCAAACACAACAAAATATCTTTAAAAAACACCAACATCAAAATTATCTTAATTTCAAAAATTGAAGATTTGGTAGCACATCTTTTCTAGAAAAACTCAGTATCGAAGCCATTGCGAATCTAAGACTCGCAATAGCAACTTTGAAACTTACAGTAGACAAAGAATTTCAAACAATAAAAAAAGCGACTGAATTGTATTCAATCGCTTTTGATAATTGAGTTAGTAAGTACTTACTCGGTGATGTTGGTCGAGGCTTCTACTGTTATTGCTTGTACATCTCTGTCAAACAAATACAATCCACCTTTATCGTCACCGATTAAATTGATTTTATCTAAAATAGTTCTGGCTAATGCTTCTTCCTCTATTTGTTCTGCAACATACCATTGTAAGAAGTTGTGTGTTGCATAGTCTTTTTCTTGTAAACAAATATGTACCAATTCATTGATACTTTTTGATACTTTTACTTCATGTTCAAATAATTTCTGAAACATTTCTTTGAACGAACCATATTCTCTTGGCGGTTCTGCTAGGTCCGAAATTGTGGCATGTCCACCGCGTTCATTTACATATTTTACCAGTTTTAGCATGTGCATGCGTTCTTCATCAGAGTGTGTGTACATGAACGAGGCAACTCCTTCAAAACCTTGTACTTCTGCAAAACTAGCCATGGCTAGATATACTTGCGAAGATTCAGCTTCTATTCGTATTTGCGCGTTGAGGGCGCTTTCCATATTTTGTGATAGCATAGCATTTCTTTTTTAATTTCTTTATGCAAAAATACGGATAAGCTGTGAGTTTTACTTACGTGAAGCGTAATTTTAATTTATTCTAACTAAAGTAATTAATTAATCGTCTCCCCATTTATAATACCATCTTCATCAGGATTGACAAAGACCAATTTGCCTTCTGGAGTTTGCGTCATTAAGATCATTCCCTGACTTTCTACTTTGGCAATCACTCTTGGTGCTAAGTTTGCCAATACTGTTACTTTTTTACCAATAATTTCTTCTGGCGTAAAGCTTTCTGCAATTCCAGAAACAATCGTACGTTTGTCCAAACCTGTATCGACAATGAGTTTTAAAAGCTTTTTTGTTTTGCGAACTTTTTCCGCTTCAATAATGGTTCCCACACGTAAATCCAATTTGGTGAAATCGTCAAACGTTGCAGTTTCTTTTTGTGGTTCTGGCAGATGCGGCGCGTCCTGCAAATCCTGAGCAGACAGATCACGCCGTCCGACCCAGCGGATTTCCTGCAAGCCGTTATC
>JBCCLS010000294.1:0-5087 GCA_039026835.1 Bacteroidota bacterium
ACTCGGAGGATGAAAGTGTAACTATAGGAGTTCCTTCCGTTAAACTTGCTCAAAAACTTTTACAAACTATAGGTGTCGTGGTAAATTACCAGGATTGTTTTGAAAAACTTAGTGCTGAGGCGGCGTTGTAAAGGCTTTTACTTTTTTTGCTTCCTGAGACATTGCATGTCTTTTTATGTAGTGGAATAATTCAGTATATTTATTAGCTAAAATCTACAACTTTAGGATTAGATACCAAAATCCATGAACGAATTAGCCAAACACATCCAAAGCATCGTTTCGATTACGAATGATCAACTTTTGCAAATTTTAGATCATGTGGAAGAAAAACAGTTTGTTAAAAAAGAACACATACTCCAAAAAGGCGCCTACACAAAAGAAGTGTATTTTATCCTTAACGGTTGTGTGCGAACGTATGTATATGATTTAAATGGCGTAGCACATACTATAACTTTTTCAATGGAAAATTGGTGGTTTGGCGATTTGCAAAGTTATATCAATCAAACAGCTGCTTCCTTCAATATTCAAGCTTTGGAAGACACCACAGTTGTATCTATTAGTAAAAAAGCATGGGATTTTTTGCTGCAGGAAATACCTGAGTTTAGTAATTATACACGAATTTTATTCCGCAATACCATGTTTTCCCATGAAAATAGAATTCTACAAAATCTTTCATACACAGCAGAAGAACGATATCACTTTTTCTTAAAAACATATCCAAATTTGTCGCAGCGAATTTCTCAAAAGCACATTGCGAGTTACTTGGGAATTACTCCAGAATTTTTGAGCATGTTGCGCAATAAAAGAACAAAATAATTTCTTAAACTACTTTAATTTTTTTCCAGTTTTAGTGCCAGAACTTTGTCAAAACTAAACAAGATAAAGTGAAAAGGCTATGATTGGTACACGAATACTACAACAATTATTCATCATTTTTTTCTTCACTTTTTCTTGTGCCGAATTTATGGTATCACAACAAAATGAAAAAGAAATGGAACATCAAACAACATTTACTAATTTGAAGATTCGGGAAGGAAATCGACCTGAAACTACCAATACCAATCCACACACGCAGTTAAATCAACAACCTAACGATCTTACGTATGTAGAAGCGTTGATGGATTGGGCTTTTACACTACAAAATATCACAAAAGAACCGAGTAGAATTTCTGTTCCGGGCTCCATTGCGATGTGTTTGGAAGAAGATCATACCTGTGATCGTTGTAATGCGTTTATGGTGGGAACTGAATTTGCACATTTTCATCCACATCCTGATTATAGTATGCACCTCGGATTGCCTACAAAAGATGCACAACAAATGATAGATAAAGGTTGGGGCGAATGGCATCCACTGATCAAAAGAGGATATCTTCCACCTAATATAGTCATGTTGTACGCACCAAGGAATCAAGCGGAACTAGAAGCTTCAAAACTAATTTTACAACGCTCTTATGATTTTGCAAAAGGAAAGGTACAACCCTGATTTTCTGAGGATTTTCAACACAGATCATTTCCAACTTAAACATTAAAAATAATCTTTAAAAAACGTATAAAAATGAAAACACAACACAGGTTTTTGATAACGCTATGTATCACATTATATACACTCATGACATTTGCGCAAACTCCAAAAGGTTCAGCTTATGTTGAAATTGAAACGCGTTCACTGGAAGAATTGTATGCAGTAGCATTACAAGAAGGTGGCGAATTTGTACTCCGCGCAGGCGGTGACAAATCTGATCAAATTGATTACTACTTGGATATGTTTAAAAAACGATTTCCAAAATTAAAAGTCACACATTCGGTTGATGTCAGTATCAATCACGCGCCTCGTTATGACAATGCACGTGCTGCTGGTGGAGAAACCAATATTCCTGATGTTATTCAGTTTCAAACGTTACACCGTTTTACCTATTACACCGAACAAGGATTTTTAGATTCATACAAACCCAAAAACTGGGACAAAGTGTTTCCTGATTATAAAGATCCACACGGACATTGGACTGGTTTATACGGCGTTACATTTACAAATTATGTGAATACTGATATTATTCCAGAAGACAAAGCGCCGCGCGATGCATTGGATTATTTAGATCCTGCATTGCAAGGAAAGGTAATTTTAACGTATCCGCATGACGATGACGCGGTATTGTATCAATTTTGGAATTTGAAAGAGATGTACGGTTGGGAGTATTTGGAAAAATTGGTCGCTACAAATCCTGTTTGGGTACGCGGAACAGCGATGCCGTATGTGGCTATCAATAATGGTTGGTACGGCGCAAGTTTTACCACATTTTGGGCCTTTGAACCGATTCCAGGATTGAATACAAAGTTTCAATTTCCCAAAAAAGATTACTTCCTTACATGGTTTCAGGCAGCGGGAATTCCAACACAAGCCAAACACAAAGCAGCAGCCAAACTTTATTTGAATTGGATGTTATCAGAAGAATTTCAAGGCAAATGGTTACAGTTTCCTGTACGCAGAGATGTTGCAGCGCCCGGAGGATATACTTCGGTTCATCATCACAATACATCTCCGGCTGACTTTCATCGTTGGTTGTTAAAGCGAGATATTGTGGAACGGTTTCGCATGCAAATGTTACATTTAATTGGTCCCGTAAAAGGTCCGACGCCAATTGATATTGATTACAGCAAAAAGCCTGAGTAAAAATTTAAAGTATAAGACACAAAAAAAGTGCAAAACGAATTATTTGCACTTTTTTGTGTTTTTTAGATTAGTTGTGTTTGCTCAAAAAGTATTGTGTAGTAATTCAAATTACTTATGCATTGGCTTTTTTAGCTCGTATGACAGGTTTCTTTTTACGCTTAAAATATTTTCTAGGAACCCACAACATACCAAAGCATTCGCTATCTTCTTTGCCTAGGCGTTTGTGGTGAATTTTATGTGCTCTTCGAATGCCGCGCGCATACCAATGATTGGCGTTGCGAAACATTTTGAAACGTTGGTGAATAAAAATATCGTGTACCAAGAAATAGGTAAGTCCGTATGCGAAAATTCCAATACCAATTGGCAATCCTAGCCAAAAAATGTCAAATCGCCACAGAAAAAAGCAGCCCATACTCACGATGGCATAAAAAAGAAAGAAAGCATCATTCCGCTCAAACCAAGAATCGTGATCTTTGTGGTGGTGATCTTTGTGCAATGACCATAAAAAACCATGCATCACATACTTGTGAGTCGCCCACGCCATAAATTCCATCATACAAAAATTTCCAAAAAAGGTAGTGATCCAAATAAGGGTTGTCATTATTTATTTTTCTATTTTAAATCAAATTTAACTGATAATTTACATAAGATTTAGCTAATAACGCCATTTTTTGGTGATTTGGAATACGAATTCGTGTATTTTTTATCTTTACAGAAGGCGTTTTCTTTAATTTATATAATAGTTTAGAATAATATTTATACGCTGTAAATACTCCAAATTTTGCTTCAATCGGTAGTTTTGCAATTCCTTCTAAACCACGTTTAAAATCTAGCTCAATCTCTTCAATAATTTTTTGTTTTGATACTTCGTCTAAATTTTTCAAATCTGCATCTGGGAAATACGTGCGATCTAAATCTTCGAAATCTGCTTTTAAATCACGTAAAAAGTTTACTTTCTGAAAGGCAGAACCCAACGACATTGCTGAAGATTTAAGTTCGTCATATTTTTGTTGATCGCCTTTCACAAATACTTTCAAACACATCAATCCAACTACATCAGCCGAACCATAAATGTATTCTTTGTATTCTTCGTGTGTTAAATATATTTTTTTGTCTAAATCCTGACGCATACTTTTCATAAAAGCATCAATCAAGTGAATAGGAATGTCGTATTTGTGTACGGTATGCTGAAATGAATTTAAAATTGGATTCAAGCTAATTTTGTGTTCTAGTGCAGAATCCCAGTCTGCTTGAAACTTATCCAATAAATATTCTTTGTTGTACTCGTGGAAAGAGTCTACAATTTCATCAGCAAATCGCACAAAACCATAAATATTGTAAATGTCTTGTCGTATTGATGGCGCAAGCATCTTAGTAGCTAGTGAAAAAGAAGTGCTGTACGATTTGGTTACAAGCGTACTACAATTGTATGAAACAGAATCAAATAGTGCTTTCATGAGTATTTGGTTGATGTTTTGTTATTAATTCAGCTACCAATTTCCCAGAAATTAATGCCGGAGGAACTCCAGGTCCGGGAACGGTTAATTGTCCAGTAAAATACAAGTTGTTTACTTTTTTACTTTTCAAATTAGGTCGTAAAAATGCAGTTTGTAGTAGCGTATTTGCCATTCCGTAAGCATTTCCTTTGTAAGAATTATAGTCTTTAATAAAGTCATTTACACAAAAAGACTCTTTAAAGATAACATGATCTAATATGTTTTGTTGTGTTAAATCCTGAAATCTGTCCATGATAATATCAAAATATTGTTCACGGAGTTCTGGCGTATCTTCCAATCCAGGAGCGATCGGAATTAAAAAGAAACCTGCTTCTTTTCCTTCTGGCGCCGCCGCTGGATCGGTCATGGAAGGGAAGTTTGCATAAAATAATGGTTCTTTTGGCCATGAAGCTTTGTCGTAAATTACATGTGCATGCGCATCAAAATCTACATCAAAAAACAAAGTATGATGCGATACATTTTCAATCTTCTTATCAAAACCTACATAAAATAGGAGCGAAGAAGGCGCAAACGTTTTCTTTTCCCAATAATTTTCAGAATATTGACGGTATTGCGTATCTAATAATGTTTCAGAGTGATGGTAATCAGCACCCGAAAGTACGATGTCGGCTTCGTATTCGTTATTTTCAGTGATGACTTTCGTAGCTTCTTTTCCTTCTACTTCAATCTTCACTACATTTTCACTCGTTTTAATGGTCACTCCCAAACGTTTTGCCAAGGTTTCCATAGCGCGAATAATGCTGTACATACCGCCATCAGGATGCCAAGGTCCCAATCCGAAATCAGCATAATTCATAAAACTATAGAAAGAAGGTGTATCACTAGGTTTGGCACCTAAAAATAATACAGGGAATTCTAATATTTTTATCAATCGATCATTTTTAAATTCTTTTCGAACATCG
>JBCCLS010000295.1:0-5077 GCA_039026835.1 Bacteroidota bacterium
CCGCAAACGAAATGCGTAGTGGTTTGGCAGAGATGCTAAAACACGGACTGATTTACGATGAAAGCTACTGGAAAAAAATGATTGATTTGTCAAATTTCACCATTGAAGATTTAGATCAATTAATTTATGATTCTGTTGTCATCAAAAATACCGTTGTTACAGAAGATCCAAAAGAAAACGGATTGCGAAAAATTCTGAACTTTGGACACACACTAGGACATGCGATTGAATCCTATTTGTTAACACATGCTACCAAAAATGCCTTATTGCACGGCGAAGCAATTGCTGTCGGAATGGTGTTAGAGTCATACATTTCGAGCAAACAAGAAGATTTTCCTCAAAAAAAATTAGCCGAAATCAAAGAGGTGATTTTAGACATGTACGGAAAAGTATTATTTGAATCTTCTGATTATGAGTCTATTATCGACTTAATGAAATATGATAAAAAGAACTCACACGGAAATATCAACTTTGTATTATTATCAGATATTGGCGCTGCTGTGTTGGACAAGACAGTTCCTAATGAAATCATCATTGAAGCGTTTGAATACTACAACAATTAACATAAAAAATACATTTCGCTGACATTAAGTTTTTCTTTTCCTAAAAAATAGTTGTATTTTTAGTATACGCTAAATGGCTAAAATTCTCCTTATTTACCTAAGAACGTAGTATTAATTTCTAAAAGATTATTTCTATGAGAAAAGCTATAATAGACTACAAAAAAGTAACGCCTGAATTACTTCAGTTGTTACAAGAACGCTATCCTGGCGGTTATTCTGATAAAGACATTATTGTGTTTGATGATCATCGTAACAACACTATTGAAGCGGTTGAAGTACGTACAGAAGACACAATTTATTTGGTAAAAGTAAGCAGCAAATTACACTACACCATGGTGAACGTAGCTAATACTACAAATGATATTGAGGAAATTACACCAGATGAAACTGTTATAAATGATTTCTCGGAAGAGTAACACTACAAATAGCGCTCGTGAATAACATTCAAATGATGTTTTTCGTGTCCGGCAGCCATGTAGGCTAACGCACGAACAGACATTTCATTGTCACTCGCCACACCAACTCTAGTCAACATTTCTTCCGTAAATCCACGAAATAATGCAATGGTCGCTTGACGAATAGCATTGTATTCTTGTAGCATTTCCATAGTGTTGCGTGCATTAGCACCTGAAAATGGTACAAAATCATCTTGCTCAAATCCAGGAAGGTTTGTTTTATCATTTCGTGCAAAACGCAACGCTCTGTAACAAAATATTCGTTCGGTATCCATAATATGCTGCAACACTTCTTTAATTGTCCATTTTCCTTCTGCGTATGCAAACAATAATTTTTCTTCTGTGAGCGATACCACTAATTCATTTACTGCTTCCGCTCCTTTGGAAAGTGCTGCTAGAATGTCTTCACCTTTAAATTGCTGAATATATAGCTCAAAATATGGATTGTATTCGTTTGTGTTTGGATATGGAATCATTTTGATTTGAGATTTAGGATTTACGATTTTTGATTTTTTGAATGTGGAAGATACTATTTTTTTGGACGTACCAAGAAGACATTTGTCTCTTTATTGGAATAAAAAAAGAATCAGAATTCACTGTAAAACACAGAAAAATTCTGATTCTTAATATTATTTTTTTCAATGCATCTCTCGATACATTTTTTCGCTTAACTAGAAACAGATTGCCACGCTTTGCTCGCAATGATATATCATAGATTTATCAAAACCATTCGCTCATAGCAGAAAATACTAAAGGCAAAGCCGCATCTAAACTAAGCTGAATTTCGACTCGCATTGATATTTCCAAATAATGAACGCGTCACCATTTTTTCATAGGTTTCTATCTCGCTTGGACTCGCATCCGGATCGTTTTGTAATTCGTGAATCTTACGTAAGGCAAATTGTTGAATGGTAAGTAACGGTAAAACAATCTTTTCACGTGCGTAAATTGAAGCTTTCCCTGCTTGTTCATTCTCCATCAACGTTTCGTAACCTGTTAGTTGTAAGAGCATTCGCTTGGAACGTTTGAATTCTTCAAAAATCAAGGTCCAAAATTCACCAAATTCTTCATTATCTTTCATATACGCCGTTAACTTAAAGAAAGACTTCGTCAAACTCATCATACTATTGGCAAGCAATGTTCGGAAGAATGAAGAGTTATTATATAAGTTTTGCACTGCTTCAAACTGTCCGTTTTTCTCCATATATTCCAGTGCAGTTCCTACACCGTAGAATCCAGGAACATTTTGCTTGAGCTGACTCCAACTTCCCACAAAAGGAATGGCACGTAAGTCTGAGAAATTGAACTCTTTAGACTGCGAACGTTTCGACGGACGACTTCCAATATTGGTTTTCGCATAAAATTTCAACGTACTCATACGCTCCAAATACGATAAAAATCTTGGATGTTTTTTAAAAGCAACATACGCGTCGTAACTTACCGAAGCAAGTATTTCCATGGTTTCCTTATCTTCCTTTGAAAATTCCGCCTCAGCTCCTGAGAATATTTCATTTGAGATTCCTGAGCTCAACAATTGCTCTAAGTTGTATTGACACGATTCTGGCGTTCCAAAATTAGAACTAATCGTTTGTCCTTGTACCGTCAATTGGATTTCTTCATCTTGAATAGTTTTCCCTAATGATGCATAGAACTGATGTGTTTTTCCTCCACCACGAGCTGGCGGTCCGCCTCTACCGTCAAAAAAGATGACTTTGATATCAAATTCTCGGGAGATGGTAGTTAACTCTTCTTTGGCTTTAAAAATACTCCAATTCGCCATCAAATAGCCACCATCTTTGGTTCCGTCAGAGAATCCTAACATAATGTACTGTCGATCTCCTCTTCGTTTTATATGTGCTGCGTATGCTTCATTAGTGTATAATGTGCGCATCACTTCCTTTGCCGCTCGTAAATCTGGTACAGTTTCAAATAATGGCGCTACATCTACATCAGGTGCTGCCCAATCGCATAAGCGCAACATAGTAAAGGCTTCCATTACGTGTAAAGCCGATTGATTGTTACTGATAATATATCGATTGGCACCGCGTGGTCCGTTTTGCTGTTGAATGGTTTTCATCGCATAAATTGATGAAATGGTCGCATTGGTAATTTCTCGTTCAAAATAGTCTGCCTGTACCACTTTATCAATATGTGTGAGTGCTTTTATTTTTTCTTCGGAAGAAGCATTTCTATAATCAATTCCAACCAAATCTTCACCGCGTTCCTTCATGACATCAACAATATTCTCAAACACACCTTGATGCACTCGTGAATCTTGACGTATATCTAACATCGCAAAGTGAAACCCAAATAATTTTACTTTGTTGATTAAATCATCCAATTCGGTAATAAATAGCGATTGATAATCAGCCACCAGCACGTCTCTAATAGCTTTTAATTCCGCTTCAAACTCTGCTAGCGATAACATACCTTCCTGTCGTTGCAAGTATACATTGTTGTACAACATATGCTCTAAACGCACCAAACGTTCTTCTACACCTTCAAACGTAAGTCTGCGTTTTAATTTGCGAATGTCTTTGTAATAGTTGACCAAAATGGTATTTCGCAAGCGTTGTGCTACTTTCAGTGTGATTTCTGTGGTCACAAACGGATTCCCATCACGATCACCACCAGGCCAAAAACCTAAGTCAATCACCTCATTATCAATTTCTTCGCCTTCAAAAATATTTTCTTTGATGTAATTATATATTTTGCTCGCAGATTCATAAAATACATTTTGCAAATACCATATCAAACTCACAGCTTCGTTGTAAGGCGTTGGTTTTTTCTTTTTGAAAAATGGTGTTTTTCCTAACTGTGCTAGCAATTTTTTGATGGTTAGTAAATCATCCACTTTGATCGCTTCTGCCAAATCCGTGATGATTCCTAATACTTGTCCAGGATAAAACTGCGTTGGATGCGCTGTTAGTACAGGACGAATCTTAAAACGCTGTAAATACGTTTTTAAAGCGTCTAATTTGTGTTTTTCCTGAGCTTCTTCCTTTATATTTCGAAGCGTTCCGCGTCCGTCCATATTGTTGACAATAGAAAAAGCGGCATCTTCCACCGCATCAAACAATACTACTTGACGTTCAATATATTGAATGAAACGAAACAGCATATTGATTTTTTCTGCTTGTGTTTGGTGGTGATTTACATAACGCTCAAAAAACTTCTCCACAATTTCTGTTGGATTTTTATCTAGATTGTAGCCTTCTTCACATACTTCACTAAACAAAGGCAATAACACACCTGTATTTGTGATTTTATCGAAGGGCAACGTCATGAAAATACTGTTGTAGATTTGATATTTGGAGGAAACATTTTCCTGAAAACGCTCTAATTTGGGTTTGCGAGACATGAAATTTAAAATTTTATGATGGTTTTTTCAATAAAGAGAATAAAATACAACATATTGATTTTCAGTAAAATCAATTTATATCTTATCGTATAAACACTCGAAAACAATTTATGGATTAAAATGCTATTAAAAAAACCCTTACACAAAAAGCGCAAGGGTTTTTCTATTACTTTCGCTTTTCGTTATAAATCGTTAAAAATTGAATGCATTAAGCGGTTTTTATCGTTAATGCTTTCTTCTAACGAAATCATCGTTTCGGTACGTGATACACCTTCAATATCATCAATCATAAAGATGATGTCTTTGGCGTGTTTTGTGTTTTTAGCACGAACTTTACAGAAGATATTAAATTTTCCTGTGGTAATATGCGCTACCGTGATGTATGGAATTTCGTGAATTCTATTCAATACAAATTTTGTTTGAGAGGTTTTTTCGAGAAAAATACCTACATAAGCAATAAATGAATATCCTAGTTTTTGATAGTCTAATGTTAAAGAAGAGCCTTTTATAATGCCTGCTTCTTCTAGTTTTTTTACACGAACATGAACCGTTCCTGCAGAGATTAATAATTTCTTTGCGATGTCTGTAAATGGAATTCTAGTATTCTCAATCAGCATGTCTAATATCTGATGATCCACTTCATCTAACCTAAATTTTGCCATGATTATCTTATATTATTTTTTAAAGATAATGCAAAA
>JBCCLS010000296.1:0-5010 GCA_039026835.1 Bacteroidota bacterium
AAGATATAGACGCCGTCGTGATTCAATTTACAAACACAGCAGATTTTTTAGGCTACAACTGGAATTTATCTGAAATAATGTACAATAGAGTTGTAAAGATTTTGCGTAAAGAATAATCTTTTTTTTAAGCTTATCGCTTCATTTTATGTCGCAGGATATCTTTATTCAATTGAGTATCATCATCGACAAAATGTCGTAATAAGGATAGCATTTCATCATTTTGATGGTTACTGGAAATCAATTCATATGCCATCATTTGGATGTCTTCCTTAGAAGCAATTTCGCGATTGTATTCTAGCGCAATCGTTTTTAGAAAGTTACGCTCATTTCCTCTGTGAATTCGGTTGGCTTTGAATTCGTTGAGTTCTTTTTCGAGTGAAGTTTTGTCTTTGAAATTGGCAAAATAGTTATTGGCACAATTGACAGCATCCTTGTTTTCTGTCCAGCCTTTTAAAAGTATTTCATTTGCAGCTGACACATTATTCATTTTCTTGCGATAAAGCAATGCTGCTTTTACATATTGATAGTTTTTGGTGTAATCGTCCGCAACAAGTTGATAATGATGATTGGCATTATGGGTATCGTCTATTTTTTTGTATAAATCGCCAACCTTTTCATGCATTTCCAACTCTTTGTACAATGTAATAGATTTTGTAAAAGAACGTCCTAACTCATAACATTCGGCAGCATCATACTTGCGGTGGCATTTCTTTAAAAACACATGTGCAGCTTCGTTGTACAAATGTCCATCTTTTAAAATAGTTGCTGCACGATACGGATTTTGCAACAAACGCAGTTGAATATACGCTGCCTTTTTGAATTGTTTTTTATCTATGAAATCTTGCGTGAGTTTTTCATAATGCGCCATCAGCGAGTTAAACTGACGATCTCCAATGGTAGAAGTACCTCCTACGCCACTTCCGCCATAATTTTTTGTGTCAAACAGTGAATTTATAACAAAAATTAAACCGAATAACACCAATCCTAAGACAATTAATCCGATTAAAAAACTAGGAAAATCGCCTTCGATCAATGCCATGATCAAAATGTATACAAACTTCAACAACATTACAAAGAAGATGAAGAAGATCAGTTTTTCCTGAAATTGACTTTCGCTACGGTTGATCATCTTTGAGTGATTTGTTTTTGTTTAATAAAAAATAGAGCATCCGAAGGACGAAACCAATGGTTAAGATCACAAATATACCTTTGATGCCAGGCTTTGTAAACATTGGATATAACAAATAGCCAATGGCAGCAATGAGTATAAAAATAAGTATTATTTGACTTGGAACCGACAATTCATCACCACCAAAATAAAATGCATAACCGCGTGATTTTTTAGGTTCATCCACAAAAGAAAATAATTCACTTTCTTCGGGCAAATTCATCCATGACGACTTTGTTTTATGTTCTCCAAATTGCTTCCTGTAATATCTTTTCTTTTTTCGATTCGCAAGTAGATACCGAATAAAAATAAATGCAATAATGACAATTCCACAAATTAAAAGAAATTCCACAGGAGTCAGTGTAGGCTCTGTATTTTCCCTTGGGTCTATACTAGAGCGCCTTCTGCTGATAGAATTATTTGTCATATCATCAGTTTCAAAAACAACTTCTTCGCCTTCGGGCAGTTCTTCACTAGTGGTGTCAGTATTTATATTTTCAGTATCAAACAGTTGAATTTGATTCTTTTTATATGAATCAATCACGACCGAACCCAACCAAAAAATAGCGATAATTGCTAAAATTCCCAACACAGTTTTGATGCCTGTTTTTGTGTTTTCAGAAGTATTTCCCAATCCGATAGATGAAAAGAAGTTGGTTTTAAATCGATATTTTGCAAAGGCTTTTCCGCGTGAAGTTCCCAACATATCCAAAGGTACTGCCATTTTTAAAGCTGCTTCTGGATTTTTTTCTAAGTATTTTAAATATTTCTCAACTTCCTTGTTATTTCCTTCTAATACCTTTTTCATCTCAAAAGGCAGCTCGTCTGTATCTACTTTTTCATCGCCCAGTGGATTGCTGATGGCTTTTTCGGTTTCGGTTTCTTCAATTTCAACACTAAATGCGGTAACTTTCATAGGAATCTGTACTCCTTTTGAAGGTGTTTCTATGGTCGGAAATTGTGCTACAGGAGTCTGTAACAATGTTTCCCATTGGACTTCTTCTTTTAGCTCAATCAAACCGTATTCATGATGAAAAAAATGTGGTTTTCCTTGCAATAGCTTTGCATATTCTTCCTGTGTCAAAGCCATATTTAGCTGCGTATTTTCAGGAATATAGAAGCCTGCCGTTACTTTTTGAATACAACGATTGGACTGAATTTCTATCTTTTTTTGATTCGTTTTAAAAATAATTAACACACCTGCAATACTGTTAGCTTCCAAAGCCGGACACGGATATACAGTACATTCTGAGAGTTTTAACTGCATACGTGTAATTTGTTGCAACCATACTTCCGGAGAAGCGTGTTTGACAAAAATACCGCAACGCGGATACGGATTGTTGTGTGTATGTTGCAACGCTAATTTCATGAATAGAGTACGTGTTCTATAAACGGTTCTACATATTCGGTATCAAATCGAACAATATCAATCTTTTTTTGTTGCGAATCTTGTGGTAAAAAATAATCGTTCCCTGCAAATACTTCTCCGGTGCTTAACGCAATACCAATCCCAATGTAAGATGCAATAAAGAACTCCGGAATTGTTGGATTGGCACTCTTAAAACAGAGAATTCCATTTTTGTCAATTCGGATCTCACTTCCTTCTGGCAAAATTGCTTTTTGATTGCGATTGTTCAGATATACAGTGAATTCATTGTCTAAACCTCGCTCCTCTTTGTCAATCAATTCAAAATGGCCGCCACTACCCACAAGATCTAAACAGTGTTTAAAATTGAACACAAATTCCAAATCTTGTGTCAACGTAATAGCCGTAATTTTTGTAAATACAGAACCATCAAAATACCCAATTTGATTGGACACGTAGTTTCTATAGGTTTTTTGCAACGCATCTGTCGGATTTTCAATAGGTGTATATCCGGTTTCTAAAATATTGAAGTAAATAAATGATGGTGCTGCACTGTAATATTGCTTTGTCACCAAATACAACTCACCTTCGTGTACAATCAGATGTTTGACATACGGTTTTCTATATCTGGATAAATCAAAATTATAACTGTATGACTTTCGATGGGTTTTAAAAATCATGTAATCGTCTGTTGTCCAGAACAACACAAGAAGTTCCCCATGAAACATGGTCGCAATTTTTTGTTGTTTGATGCCTGTTATAAAACGAATATCACGTTGAATCATTTTGAATCCTTTGTTGCGATGCTCACTACGGAACAAATCTCCATTTTTTTGAAGCACATATCCAGCAGTATCATCTGCAAAGTTGATGGCAACGCGAGTAGGAAAACCGTATAACAGCGGATAATTCACAGTATTTTTGTCTGATAGCGTTTCTTTTTTTTGTGAACGTTCTCGCTTTCTTGGCGGATTGGCCCAAAGTTCTGCTAATGGTAACTGAATGTGCTTTGTAAGCCGTTTGGAGCCGTTTTTCATTTTGTAAACATCCACATTTCCCTGACTGTCAGACGTAATCACACCTCCAAATTTTGTGTGATGCAAATTAAATAAGCGTCGAATGTTTTGGTGTCCTAACGATTTTGGTGACGTAAAAAACGTGATTTCTACATTTTCTTCTTCGCATTCATCAATAAATTGTTCTAGTGCGGTCGCGGCATCTAGCGCAGGTGATGTTCGTTGCAATCCTGTGATGATATTTTCTTTGGTATCAAAATGCAATGCTGTGTAGCTTTCGCCCAAAGCATATGGTTGAAAGTGCATTTCATTTTTTGGATGATGTATGAATGAAAACGCGGTTGCAAATGACAAGATTTTGGGTGTTCCCCAACTTTTTATCGTGATATCAATTAAGAATATACGTGTACGTAAATCCTCTTCAGGCGTGGTTTCTCTGCGAATGAATAATGCTTCTTTGTTGGCGATTCTGTGAAGAAAGATGAGATCGTCATTGGCAAATTCAGAAATGAGCATATTGTCAAACTTTCCTTTGTTGGTGATGTCTGAAATACCGCCCAAAGGCATTTCGCCAGGATGTACATAATGCATTGGTAGCTGAATTCTGGACCACAATCGTTTGATAAGACTTCCCATAAAGAAAGTTCTTGGTTCTTCCATCAATTCCTGAATAAAATCAGGTTGATCGCTAAAATGTTCTATTTCAGTGTCTTCAGGTTCAACAGGAACTTCTTCAATTTTCAACCATGATTTTAACAATGCATCTACCGATGGAAATCTGTTGTGCAGTAATGCCAATGCATTGATATCTTTACTGATAGCAGCCATGGTAACCTCTGCTTTTTCACTGCATGCATTCAATTGAAAGCTATCATTTTGAATGAAATCAAGAATTTCTTTTGAATAATTTTTACTTAGACTATGATTGGCCGTTTCAAACAAAAATATAAATAGCTCTACGCGCTTTTGTTCTTTTTTGTAAACCGCCGGAAGTGTCAGTAAGGTTTTTAAAAATGCTTCAGCAGCTTTGAAATTAATATGTTCTGTAGAGGCAAAGTTTTTGTGTTTTTCTAAAACTTCGGTAAATATTTCTTTTATAGCAACATCGACGGCACCTGAGTTTGTGGCCAAAAACGTTAGTACTAAAGCGCCAAACGGAGGAAATCCTGTATGTGAGAGTAATTTTAAAATTTCAACAATTTGCTCTTTGTACACAATTGTCATTCCATCAGGAATACTGATACAGTTGTAGCCGCCTTGATAATCTTGTGCATTTTCAATCACGCTTCAATGAAAAATGTGATCAATTTCCCAGTGTAGGAATGCCGCTAAGCCAAAGCATGAGTGCCGTGGCCCAGTCTTGAGTCGTTGTGAGCTCAACCTCGTATTCACGATCGCGGTCGATGCCCAGCAGATTGGCCCAGTCAGCAGGGCTATTATTTTTGCCAAACGAATAAGGA
>JBCCLS010000297.1:0-4995 GCA_039026835.1 Bacteroidota bacterium
TACACCTTTGCCATTGAAAAATTTAAGGATGAAATGTACGTCGCCACCGATGGCGGACTCGCAACATTTGATGGTGTAGACTTTAAAATTCACAATCGGAAAGAAATTCGATATCCTGTTGCCTTACTAAACCGAAATGATAGCATTCTATATATTGGTTCTTGGTTAGACGGCATTATCACGAAAGAACAAAAACAGATTCAAAATATTTACCCTGATCGTATTAACAGAATTCTTGAAAATGATGGCAAACTTCTCATTTTTAACACATATCGTCGTTATGCGTTGTTGTCTTTTAATCAAAATTATGCGTTAGACACTATCATTGATTTGAACGAACGATTCAACAAAAACCGAAGGATCGCCATAGATTCATCTCGTATATACGTCAGCGAAGCAAATACTATTGATACCTTTACTTGGAAAGGTGAAAAACTACACGATTTTCCATTCAAATCCAGCGAAAAGATAGAAGCAATGCGTGCCATAGACACTTTACTGTTTCTAGGAGGCGAATATGGTAAGCTTACATGGATCTCAAAGAAAAATCCCAAACAACGCGCAACTTACGATTTTAAAAAGCCATACACCATCAAACATATTGAGCCGTACAAAAAAAATCAAATTTTGGTACAATTTCGACATCGAGCGGAATATAGCAGTGTCTATGTGGTCACCTTTTCTGAAGATTTCTCAAAAGTGATTCAAACCGAACCCATTCTCACCATAAAATATGGAATTAGCGACATTTTTGTAGATCAGGATGCTATTTACATCGCCAGTTATGGCAATGGAATTTATAAAATATTTCCTTCATTGCTAAAATCGTATCCCAAAAACGATTATCAAATTCCTGTCCCCAAATTTAGTTATGAAAATAAGGATGGAAACATGGTATTTGCCACCGAAAATGTGTCCTACACATTGCAGGAAAGAGATACGTTTATTCAACAAAAAAATCTATTTCGACTCAATACTATTTTTGAATTTCAAGATGAATACTATTTTTCCTCTCATGACGATTTGTACAATTCCAAACTAGAAATGGTCAGTAGCAGGCGAATTAATAATTTTTTATACACCGCGCCAAACGACACCATTTTTCATTCAAAATATTGGGTTAGTCGCTTTCACAATAACGATCGGGAAGATTTATTTTGCATACAAAACAACCGAAAAGATAAAAAAGTAAATACAGGAATATACTTCAAAAATGATATTTACATCGGCACGCAACTTGGTATCAAAAAATATGAAAAAAGCAAATCAGATACGTGGATTCAAGTGAACGATAGTGTGTTAGAAGCAAACTTTCAACAGCGCGTTGTACGGAAAATTGTTGCATATAAAGATCAATTGGTCATCGCTACTCCGTATGAAGCGTACATTTATGGCAATGATCAAATTACACCATTACAATTTAACGAAGAAGATATTTACATCAATGACACTTTTGTCGACGATACAAACCGAATGTACTTTGCTACTAACAAAGGATTTTGGGTATTGACAGATGATTTTAAGTATCATTTCAATACAAAAAACGGCACCAATTCTGATAATATTTACAGCTTTTACCAAGATTCAAAAGGAATCATTTGGATCATTTCAGGAAATGGTATTATGGAGTTCAATCCGAAATTACTAAACATTGCCATACCACCAAAAATTGAAGTTCATCAAACTACAATTGAAAACGATCATGCATTTATTGCCTTTAAAAGCGATATGCGATATTTTACAGAAGCTGCTTTGTTTGAGTACAAGATAAATAATTCTGAATGGCGAAAAGTGGAACGACAGGCACTTGACATGAGCAATTTAAAACCTGGCAATTATTCAGTGGCTTTTCGAGGAAAACGCATCAACAGCAAATGGTCTACGCCGGAAGTTGTACAATTTCGCATACAACCCAAATGGTATCAAATTACGGTGATTAAGATATTTATTTTTACCATGATTACTTTTTTACTGTTGGGTTCGTTGTGGTATCGCTTACGCGTGATCAAACGCAGAAATGCAACACTTTCAAACGAAATCAATCGACGTATCTTTTTAGAACACAAAGTAGAAAACCTGCGAGAAGAAGTAGCGCGCGATTTTCACGACGAAATTGGCAACAAAATCGCTTCTGTAATTGGGTTGTCGAACAACTTAAAACACAGCGAAAAAATAGCTTCTCCCAAAGTTGACAAAATCACATCACTTTCCAAAGAAATTTATCATACTGCCAAAGACTTTGTATGGTCGCTCAACCCAAAAAATAACAACATTGAAAGCCTTTGCCGATACTTGCGCGATTATGGGGAAAACTTTTTTGATCTTTTTGACGAAATTGACTTTTTGTATCAAGAAATTGACATCGTGCCTATTGACATATCGTACATTAAAAGCAGAAACATCATTTTAGCATACAAAGAAATTTTAGCCAATATCCTCAAACATTCACAGGCAACAAAAGTGCTGTTCAGAGTCTACTTAGAAAACACCACTTTTACCATTCAAATTCAGGATAATGGCGTTGGTATTGGCGCGCAGGTTAGCGACCACGGAAATGGATTGAAAAACATCAAAAAACGTATGGAAACCATTCAAGCTAACGTACATATAGAAAATTCTGAAGGTGTTTCCTATATGTTTGTGTTAGATCTACAAGACGAATTTTATAAAACCAACCAATCATGACAAAAAAGTATATTTCAGTTATCGAAGACAACGCAATTTTTCGCGAAAATATGGTAGCGTACATTCAACAACTCGATCACTATTTTTTGCTAGGAGCTTATGAAGATTTTGAAACTGCCTATGCTGATTTTAAGTCTGGAAATCTTCCAGATATTGTATTGATGGACATTGGTTTGCCTGGCATTAATGGCATTGAAGGCACCAAACGCATCAAACAGCAATTTCCAAAAACTGACCTCATTATTGTCACCGTTTTTGAAGACAGCAATATGGTATTTGAAGCCCTAAAAGCAGGTGCCTGCGGATATTTGACCAAAAGTTTAGGCTTGCCAGAATTGACCAAAGCACTGGACGATTTAAAAAAAGGCGGCGCGCCTATGAGCAATAAAATTGCCAAAATGGTGGTAGAATCGTTTCAATTAAATCATCAAGACAATACATTATCCAAACGAGAAAAAGAAGTGTTGACATTATTGGCACAAGGGAAAACCTATAGTACTATTGCCGAAGAATTATTTATATCTAAAACAACCGTTCGCACACACATTCGGAACATTTATCAAAAACTACATGTAAACTCCAAAGCAGCAGCCATTCAATTGGCCAATGAAAAAAAGATGATATAAAAAACTAACAATATTCAAAATCATTCACATTGTAGTATTCGCGTAAAAAGCCTGTAAAACCTAAGAAAATAGTACAAATTACAGTAGACTTGCCAAATCTAGTCACATTTGGTATATTAGCGATAGCTATGAAATTCAACACTTACATATACGTACTTGTTCTACTCATTTTTGCATCTTGTAAAAACGAGCCGTATGAAGATATTTCTGGAGAAATTTCCGGTGAATTTCAAAATGTTTTACTGGATTTTACCGTTCCTTCTAACTTTCCGCCGTTAACGTACGATATTGAAAACAATCCTCCTACAGAAACTGGTTTCGAGTTGGGAAGACGTTTATTTTATGAAGGTCGTTTGGCGTCGGATAATGTCGTTGCTTGCGGGTTTTGTCATATCCAAGAATTTGCTTTCACACATCACACACATATTGTAAGTCACGGTGTCGATGGTGCCTTGGGCAATAGAAATGCGCAACCGTTGCACAACTTGGCATTTCAAAACGAATTTAACTGGGATGGCGCCGCTATTTATTTGGATTTACATCCTATCATTCCAATTACTAGTGAAGAAGAAATGAATGAAACATTTACTAGTATCATCGCAAAATTACAAGCACATCCAGATTATCCACGATTGTTCCGAGAAGCGTTTGAAAATGGTCAAATTGATTCGGAAAACATTCTTAAAGCTTTGTCACAATTTATGGTGATGATGGTGTCTTCCAACAGTAAATACGATAAATTTCAGCGCAACGAAGGAAACGTAACGCTGACTGCAAACGAAACGCAAGGCATGCAATTGTTCAATCAAAAATGTGCTTCTTGTCATGCAGGTTCACTATTTACAGATCAATCGTATCGCAACAATGGATTGGCAATTGATCCGGAATATAATGATAACGGACGTGAGCGTGTCACTGGATTTGCAACAGACAAATACAAATTTAAAGTACCCAATCTGCGAAATGTTGAAGTCACTTTTCCCTACATGCACGACGGACGTTTTGCTGACTTAGATGCTGTTTTGGAACATTACCGAAGTGGTATTCAAGACACTGAAAATATAGATGAAAGCTTGCGCCAACCAGACGGAACATTAGGAATTCCCATGACTGACGAAGAAAAAGCGCTTATTATTGAGTTCTTAAAAACGCTCACGGATTCTGATTTTATTTTTGATCATCGTTTTTCGGAGTTTTAACCTTTGGGCGCATCGCCAACCTAACGTTGCCGTCGGGCTATTCGCTACAATTCCTCGCTTCGCTGCGGGATTTTCACTGCTATCCCTTGCGCAGTTTCATTTCACAAAAAAATATAAAAGCAAAAAATAGTAGCAAACAACATACAGTCATTTGCTACTATTTCATTTAAGTTTTTACTGTCCGTTTGATTTTCTTTACAAGAGTAAGTCATTTTAAAAAATTAGAAACAGTACGTTTCTTCTCTTTCTTACCACGAATACACAAATTATTTTTGTTTTACCAATCGTCAGTTCGAGTGTTTTTACGGAGTAAAGCGCAGTAAAAATGTATCGAGGAACAGCTTTGAAGTCATAAAGGAACTACAAAACGTTATTACAAGAAGCGCTGCAACGAAGCAACCTGTTTCTAGTGTGAAGCATTTAATTTCCTTTGAAACTAATTGATACATTGGTACATTTTCAAATTAACATATTGTAATCAAGTA
>JBCCLS010000298.1:0-4970 GCA_039026835.1 Bacteroidota bacterium
ATCAGTTTCAATGACAAATAGTGGTTCTGGTGTAGAAGCAAATGTAATTTACACAGGACAAGGGAAATCGCATCCAGGTTTGTACAGACGTACGCTATTTGTGTCGGATGAAGAATTACACTGGGTTCGAAAAGATTTAGCATTGCAGCCAGATGCATCTATGGAAGTAATGGCGCGTATTCGATACCGTCAACCTTTGCAAAAAGCAGTTGTATATAAAATAGAAGGCGGTGCGTATGTAGATTTTGAAAATCCCCAAAGTGCTATCACTGAAGGACAATTTGTTGCTTGGTATATTGATGACGAATTGATCGGTTCAGGAGTAATTTCTTGATGAACTTGAAACTGAATCTGAACTCGAAGTTGAATTAACGAAAACACAAATAACAAAGCAATCGAATAAACAAACAAACGAAGAAACAGAGAAGATGTTGAAAAGTGTATAAATTTATTAGTTTAGACTTTGAAACAAAAGATAGCATAAACATATTAAGAGTTAAGAGTTAAGAGTTAAGAGTTAAAAGTCAAGAGCCAAGACCTGAAAACCAACCAAAACCAAAAAAAAAATGAAAAAGTTGATCGTATTTGCAATCCTGCTCATCGCACAATTAAGTGTCGCACAAACACAACATGCATGGGTATATTTTACAGACAAACCCAATGTAGCGACCGCATTAGCCAACCCGACAACTATTCTCACACAAAAAGCAATCGATCGTAAAAACAATCACAGTATAGCTATCGATGTACGCGATGTTCCTGTGAATGAGTCATACATCACACAAGTCAAAAACCAAACTGGAATTACTGTTAGCGCCAAGTCAAAATGGTTCAACTGTATTCATGTGTTGGGAACACAAACAGATATTGACAACCTGTTAACGCTTCCATTTGTCAATGAAATTGTATATGCAGATAGATCGTTAAATACATCAAATAGACCGCTAGGCGTGGCCAATGATGCAATCGTAGGAGCAAAGCTGGAAACAAACGTTATGTTCAACTATGGAAATACTGCCAATCAGGTAAGTATGATTAAGGTTGATAAATTACACGAAATGGATTATACAGGTGAAGGCGTAACTGTGGCGGTAATGGACAGTGGTTTTCCAAATGTAAATACAATGGCTGCGTTTCAGCGATTGCGAAACAATGGCGATTTATTAGGCGGCTATGATTTTGTAGATCGCAATCCAGATATATATGCTTACACAGGAAACAGTCATGGGACTTTGGTATTATCAGATATGGCAGCGCATATTGATGGTCAATTTGTGGGAACAGCACCAGATGCGAGTTATTATTTATTCAGAACAGAAGATGTAGGAAGCGAAACACCATTGGAAGAATCGTACTGGGTAGAAGCTGCCGAACGTGCCGATAGTTTGGGTGTGGATGTGGTAAATACTTCTCTGGGTTACACTACTTTTGATGACAGCCGATACAATTATTCAACATCAGATATGGATGGAAATACTGCATTCATTACCAGAGGCGCAAATATTGCCGTTGAAAAAGGAATGCTCATGGTAAATTCTGCTGGAAATTCTGGAAATAATTCTTGGGGAATTGTTGGTGCGCCTGCTGATGGCAATGTATTTTCAATCGGAGCTGTGGATGCGAGTGGCAATTATGCTTCTTTTAGTTCAAGAGGAAGAACACCAAATGTCCCGGTAAAACCGGATGTTGTAGCACAAGGAGCAGGGACGTATGTGGTGACTTCTAGTGGTGGAATTGCAGCATTGAATGGAACTTCTTTTTCGTCTCCAATCATTGCGGGAGCCATGGCGTGTATGGTACAAGCTTTTCCAAGCAAAACCAATTTGGAGTTGATGCAGATTGTACGTGAAAGTGCTTCTATTCACTCCAGTCCAACCATTCAATTAGGATATGGAATTCCGAATTTTGAAGCTGCTTTTCAGACCTTATCGAACGTTGAGGTTGGCAACATACAAACTATCCAAATGTATCCAAATCCCGCGAAAGCGATTGTACACATCAATTTGCCAGACAACACACAACAAGCGACCATTACGCTGGGAAGTTTGGTTGGAAAAACCATCAAAGTATACACAACCAATACAACTTCGGAACGTATTGATGTGAGTCAACTTTCTGCTGGAATGTATTGGCTGCGCATTGAAGCAAACGGAGAAATTTTCACTAAAAAAATTATAAAACAATAACTGCGAATGGCTTTATTCGAACACAATAAAATCACACAACTTTATAAAATACAATATCCAATCATTCAAGGTGGCATGATCTGGGCAAGTGGTTGGCGACTGGCTTCTGCTGTCAGTAATGCTGGCGGATTGGGCTTGCTTGGCGCAGGTTCTATGTATCCGCATATATTGCGCGAACACATTCAAAAATGCAAACAAGCAACGGATAAACCTTTTGGTGTAAACGTTCCGATGTTGTATCCTAATATTGAAGAAATTATGGATATTATTGTGGAAGAAGGTGTGAAAATTGTGTTTACTTCTGCGGGAAATCCAAAAACATGGACGCCATTTTTAAAGGAACACGGAATCACCGTGACACATGTGGTGAGTAGTTCTAAATTTGCTTTGAAAGCACAAGCAGCAGGTGTAGACGCAGTCGTAGCAGAAGGCTTTGAAGCGGGCGGACACAACGGACGTGAAGAAACTACAACCTTAACCTTGATTCCAACTGTCAAAGAAAAACTAGACATTCCACTCATTGCCGCAGGTGGTATTGGCAGCGGAAAAGCGATGTTGGCAGCAATGGTGTTAGGCGCAGATGGTGTACAGGTTGGAAGTCGATTTGTAGCAACAGATGAAGCATCTTCACATATCGAATTCAAAAAACAAGTAGTAGAAGCTAAAGAAGGAAGCACAAAACTCATGTTGAAGGAATTAGCGCCTGTTCGTTTACTGAAAAATAAATTCTACGAAGATATAGAAGAGCTCTACAAAACGGGTCCGACAGTAGAAGAACTCAAAACCTTATTGGGAAGAGCACGCGCCAAACGTGGCATGTTTGAAGGTGATTTGGTTGAAGGCGAATTGGAAATTGGGCAAGTATCTGCTTTAATTCACGAAATCAAACCTGCAGCGACGGTTGTGGCGGATATGGTTTCTGAATTTCAGGAAAGCTTAGCACTTTTAGATCGCTTTCGCTCTTAGAAATGTTACTTTCGATTTGACATATTGTCTAAATTATTTATAATTACACATATAAACAAAAAGTTATATCGAACTTAGGTTAGTTAAATATTGAAGCTTATTTGTTTCAAAGCGTTCTCGATAGATCCTGAATCAAGTTCAGGACACTCGAACTAGACGATTAGTGTTTCAGATTCAAATTCAGGTTTAATTTCAATTTTGGTAAAAATATTTAAGTAATTACTTTTTATTTTTTGCCACGAATTCACGAATTATTTTTGTTTTATTCCAAGCGTCACTTCAATTTCTATGATAACAGCAAAAGGTTTTGCAGAAAAATTTTGATTTTTAGTTTAGAAATCCAGCGATGTAAATTATTGTACTATTTGTGATAGAAGAAAAATCCCCATTGATACATTTTCAAATTATCAAATCGTTACATTAATAACCGTCTCTTCGAGTGGTTTTCGTAATAAAATGGAGAAAATTGTATCGAGAAGTCCTCTGAAATATTAAAAGTCCAAAAATCTAAGAAGTCTAAGCTAGTCTAACATCAATTCCCATATTTTTGAATCAATTTTCCAGTTTCATTCCCTTCTTCTGTACCATCTGCTTTGTAAAGGATGTAATCAAAAACATCTGCTTGTTGGACAGTGACCTCGGAGCCTGATTTTAAATCTTTGATGTAATATGGTTTGTTTTGCAGAATTCCTTCAATGGATTCATCATCCCAACGTGTGACTTCAACCCACATCCATTCGTTACCACCGGAATCTGTAATAAAAGGCGCTTTTAGAAGGAGTTTGTCGCCTTCCAAACCTTCATTGAATAATTCTTTTAACGCAGGCAATCTTTTCTTTGCACGCGCACTCGCTGCCTGAATTTCATCATTATGACTTACGTGTGTTACTTCATCATCCACTCCAAAAAGTTGATCATAAATAGCGCTTTCGTACGCTTGTGAATTCTTGTAATCTTTGTTGGTAAAATCAATTTTATAGATTGTATTAAACGGATCGCCATCTTCCATAGGCACTGAAGTTTCAAAGGTAATTACTGCTTTTTTCTGCGCATCGTCCGTGATCAACTCAGGAATTATGCGTTGAAAATTAGAGTTTTGAACAGCATCTAAGTCAACAATCATACGCTTATTTTCAATTTGTGTTCCTTCCAGCAACAGCTGAGAAACTATTGCCAATACTTGACTCGCACTACTGACAAACGTACAAGGCGATTCTTCAATTAAAATATCTGGCAAACCAAAACGCTGCATTCCATAGGTAATAGAACGGCAATATTCTCGTTGTCGATACGAGCTCAATGTAATTTGTTGCAATGCATTTGGAATTCCATTTTCCCAAGCATCTACACGATTTTTTTTCCATTCTTCCGGAGAGAAATAATCTCGAACTTCCCCATCATATACAATAAAGTTTGTGCCTTTTGTGGTTTTGTAAACCCAATCGTATAATTTTTTGGTATGCGAAAAAGCATCTTTTTTTGGATAGTACACAACACAAACAAGAGCATTTTTAGAGTTGCTTAATTCTTCTTTTTGAGTTTTTGTAAGTTCACTAGCAAAATAATCTAAATACTCCATTTCATGGGCAGGATAGTCTTCGGCAACATCTGCAATAGGATCTAAAAAAATAATCGTATCATCAATCATATCCGGTGCTTCATCCACAAAAGTAACATTCGGAAAAATTGCTTTCAGCTCTCTCTTAATAGTTTTCTCATTCAGTTTTGAGTCCATCGTGTACAACCCAATTTCGGAAAGAGCGCTGGTCATTTCTGTATCATTTTGTGCAATTATGGAAAGTGAACTCAGGAAAAAAA
>JBCCLS010000299.1:0-4968 GCA_039026835.1 Bacteroidota bacterium
AACAAATTCCAGCTTTTATGAAAGAAAAAAAGGTGTTTTGGGTTGACGATGAGCGTAAATATATGCTGCAAGAAGATTGGAAACGACCGGTGACAGATTCTAGTTTTTTCTTGAATGAAAAGTTAGAATGGATGGAGCGCAATAAAATTGATCATGCAGTTATTTTGAATCTTTCACAATTGTACGGAAATGGTTTGCGCTTGGAGGTAATGAAACACGCACTTCGCTTTCAGAACGATTTTAATGCAGAAGTACAACGCATGCATCCTTCAAAGTTTACGTGCGGATTTGTAGTACATCCTGGATTTATTCATGGTGCGCTATGGGAAATAGAACGTTGTGTGGAAGAATTAGGATTGCGCGTATTGTGTTTGCCAACACATTTTATGGATTCGATTGGACAATGGCGTTCGGTGTTTGATGAAGAAAACAATCGCATCTTTGAATTGGCAGATAAGTACAAATTGGCTATTGAAATTCATCCGTATGACGGCGATAAAATGATCAAATTGCAGAATGTCAATTGGCGTTTTCATCTCATTTGGATGTTGGCACAATGTGGCGACGCGTATCATTTTTATACCTTGAACGGAATGCAAGAACGCTTTCCAAATATTCGTACCTGTTTTGCGCATGGCGGACAGTTGGCACAAATGAATTTAGGACGACGCATCCAAGGATTTGATGGACGCCCAGATTTGTTTGAAGGAAAAGTACATCCAAGAAAGGCGGTAGGACATCCAAATATTTACTTTGATACCTTGGTGCACGACACGGATTCCTTTAAACTAATGGTAGAGCGTCAAGGAAATAATCAAATTATAATGGGATTGGACGATCCGTATCCGTTGGGTGAAATGGAAAGCGATGCTCAATCTTCGTATCCCGGAAAACTACTAGACTTGGCAATAGAACGCGATATTATAAATCAGCAGCAATACGATGACATTTGGGAAGACAATGTATTGCGTTGGTTGTTTGGCGATGACGACACAGCTAAAAAGGAGTTGGTTCGTAAGATATTAGAAGCATAATACGGGACGAATGAATGTAGAACAGTTCCATAATCTTGCGCATATTTTTATATCCTTTATTGGCGCTATTTTACTGTTGGCAATTTATTCAAATATTAGGAAGCGATTTCGTCGAATTTTAGAAGAAGATGCCTCGCAAAAACGCGTAGACAGCGGATTATTGTACTTAAGTTTGGCAATGTTTGTATGGGTTGGTGCAGGAATTTGGGCTTATGCAGCAAAAGATTTAAATTTTTCTGATAAAATAAGCTATCAAATTGGAGTCAACTTGTTGTCTATTGTCAACAACTTGTTTCTGTTGATGGCACTTTTTTACTTTTACTACGCACCAAAATTTATCTACAATAACATCAAAAATGTCAAAATCATCATCGGAATCATCATTGCTGTAGCTTCGATTACGTTAGTCATGGCAAGTGTTTTTGGAAATAATAATACACATTTTGGAATCAAATGGAACGCGATGCCAGATTTGATGTTATCAGGTTTTTTAAGTTTTTTATTACTCATTTCTTTTTACAAAACCTTTCAACATCGAGGCTTGCATTTAGTCGCGTTGATTTCAGTGGTCGTTATGGTGCTTATTTTTATGTCGCAATTACCAGAAGTATTTGTAGAAATGAACGGCGAATTTCCAGCATTATTGATTAAAATTATCGCAAAATCATCGTTGATTTCGTTATTTTTAGTGTTGGCGACAAGTTGGGTGATTCAATTGGCCAATACGCCGCGTCCGAACGAAATGCGGATTCAGTTTTTAGATTGGTCATTGATTCAATTGAGCATTCCATCCAAAAACATCAACAACGCACAAGTCGATTTTCGATCAAAGACCACACAATATAAAAACCTATTGAAATTTGCGATTCGTCGCGCACATGGTTCGGGCGATTTGCAGAGTATGTTGGTAAGTTCAGGTGGTGAAATTAAAAATCAAACGTATCTCACTCGCATCATAGAAAATATCAACGAAATACTACAATTAGATCCCGAACAACAACTGGAACGCAGAGACCTATTTACCTTTTTGGGCGAAGGAAAATACAGATTGCGTATGATTCCCGAAAACATAACCATTGACGAAGGTTTGCTACACGAGTTTGTGCAAAGTGCCGAAAACAAAGCATATTCCGCGATTTGTAATTAATTGTGTTTCGCTTACAATTCCGCACAACTTGTTATTTTTTGCTATACTTTACTACACGACTTCCAAGTAAGACTTAAGAAAAACACATTTGTATGGTACTAATTTTTAAAGCACATACAAATGACAACACCTACAACTTCCGATACGCGATTCGGGCATCCTAAAGGACTTTTTTATTTATTTTTTGCAGAACTCTGGGAACGTTTTTCGTTCTACGGAATGAAAGCCCTATTGATCTTATACATGACCAAACAATTATTGTTTAGTGATGACATGTCTATTGGTATTTTTGCCGCATATATGTCATTGGTGTACGTAACTCCTGTCTTGGGCGGAATTATTGCCGATCATTATATTGGGTATAGAAGAGCCATCTTTTTAGGTGGAATTTTAATGGCATTAGGACATTTTTTCTTAACGATAGAATTGCCTGTGTTTTTCTACGGCTCGTTGGCATTAATTATTGTTGGGAATGGATTTTTTAAACCAAATATTTCCACCTTTGTGGGCGAATTATATGAAGAAGGCGACAAACGACGCGATTCCGGATTTACCATATTTTATATGGGAATCAACATTGGAGGCGCCGTTGCTCCGTTATTATGCGCTTGGTTTGCCGAAGTATATGGCTGGCATTACGGGTTTATGTTGGCAGGTTTGGGAATGTTGTTAGGATTGTTTTATTTCTACAGAGGAACGAATAAAAATGTATTTCAAGACAAAGGAAAAATTCCAAATACGAAGGTTTTCCATGAAAAGTTTTTAGGCTTACACAAAGGACAATTGGTCACGATTGGAGCATTTTTAGCAGTGCCTGTATTTGCATTAATTGTACGTTTCAATCAGTACGAACATTACATCGTTTGGGTAGCTACATTTGCCATTACGGGCATGTTGATTTACATTTATCGTTCCGTTGGAAGCATCGCGCGAAAGCGATTATTGGTTACAGCATATTTTACTATTTTAATGTCTTTATTTTGGGCAATTTTTGAGCAAGCAGGAAGTTCTCTCACCTTATTTGCCGATCGAAATATCAACCTTGTTGGATTGAACGCAGCACAAACCAACAGTATCAATTCCGGGTTTATCATTCTCTTAGCGATTCCATTTTCGTGGTTGTGGGCGGTATTGATTCGAAAGAATAAAAATCCAAACTCTGCTATCAAAGCGGGTTTAGGTTTATTATTGTTGGGATTGGGCTTTGTGGTATTTGCCATGTCTGCTAATTCTGCAGATGAAGTTGCCAAAACACCTATGTGGTATCTGTTTGTTGGGTATTTTATTTTGACGGTAGGCGAGTTGTGCATTTCTCCTATTGGATTGTCTAAAATGACGGAGTTGTCTCCAAAAAAATATTTAGCATTTATCATGGGCGTTTTCTTTTCGGCGTCTTTTTACGGACATTTCTTTGCTGGAAAAATAGCCAAACTCACTACTGTTTCAGAAGGAGAAAATCCTTTTGCAAGTGGAATTCTTGGGGAAATTACTGAAGCTGTCACAGGATTGAATGCTACATTTTCAGGACCCAATCAAGCCGCATTTGAGCAATTATACCAATACGTATCTGTATATGCCGTTTTTGGCGTATTGACCGCAATCATTGGTTTAATTGTCATCATGGTTTCACCATTTATTAAAAAGTTGATGAGTGGCGTTCATTAGTCAAAAGCAAAAGCCTCACAATTTTGTGGGGCTTTTTGGGTTTATTATACTAAGTTTTGTGACCCTTTTTTCCTTTGTGTCGTATAGTTACATAAAATAAGTTCATGTTTTTTCGGTAATGGTTTGGTAAGGCGATAAAAATCAGTAAATTGAAGTATCTCGTTTGAAGTCGAATAGTTATGTATTGAAAACTATATTTTTTTAACATAGAAGAAAACACACCTAATGAAAAACGTACTGAGCTTTTTACTTATTTGCCAATGTATTGCTTGCAGTACTAACGATAGACTTCCCATAAAAAATGCTACGACTACATTTACAAAAGTATCATTTTACAAATATCCTTACAGTCTAACTGATACGCCTTTTAAATACAAGCTCGAATATTATTTTGAGGATGGAACTCCGCATCGTTGGATAGCATTGAACGCTAGTGGTACAGTGACTTCCCAATATATCTATAACTATGACAAGAATGGAAAACACATTGGTGCAGAACATAAAGAAGAAGATGAATTAGACCATAGAATAGCGCGTGTTCGGTATGAAAATGATTCTGTAAATAATCAAAATGAATGGATTATTCGAAAGAAAATTAAGAACGACACCATACAAGAAATCCAGATAAAACAGGTGTATACTGACAATCAATTTACCAATGCAGATGGTACTTTTTATGAAAGTATTGTATCCACAAAAAGATGGTCTGAAAACACTTTTAGCTTTACGAATGATGAACAAATACTGTTCTTGACACGCACTTCCGATTGGCAAAATCAATTTGGAGTGCAGCACAAAAAACAGGATGGACTTTTTACTTCATCAGAACGTATAGCGGTGTTAGATTCGATCTACAACGGCGCCATTTCTCCAAGCGGCACAAAAATTATCTACTGTGGAACAAAGGCGAATGATGGACAGATATATTTACTTGAAAAAGAAGGTGATCAATGGCAAAATCCAATCAATCTCACCAAAAGTTCTGGCATAAAAGGCGGTTATTTTTATTGGTTAACCGATACAGATTTGTTTTCTCGAACCCTTCACCGGCGAAGGCATGGCCTGGGCCGCCGCCGCCGGACACGCCGCCGCCCAGTTCGCGCTCGCCCACCTCACCCGCTG
>JBCCLS010000300.1:0-4963 GCA_039026835.1 Bacteroidota bacterium
CGTTTCTGGATTGTATATGAGTTCAATCTCGTCCAAATTCAGAATACGACATTTATATCGTTCTACGGTAGTTCCTAGAAATTCACGTTTAAAAATCTCCATTTTCTTTTGACGCGACCAAGGATCGTTTACCAAATAAACAGTTCCCAAAGCCTGTGGACGTAATGTCAAGTAAATCTTGACACCTTGTTCCTGCTTACGTACATCTAACAGTTGTGTATTATATCCTATAAAGCTAACCACCAAAGGAGAGTTTGTAGATTCTTCGTAACTTATCATAAACCGACCATTTGAATCTGTTGAAGTTCCAATAGTCGTTCCGTCAAAATAAATAGAAACACCTGTAAGTGGCTTTTGTGTTTTTTGGTCAAATACATACCCTTCTAATTGTTGCCCAAATGAAAGTGTGGCATATAAGAGAGTGATACAAAAAATAAAGAATGCGTAGTTTTTTTTCATAGATTTTTGGTTGATTCTTACTAAAATTAATACTTATTTTTGTCAAAAGATTGTTACATCTCATGAATACAGCCGAACTTAAATCCTTTCTAGACGAAAAAGTGATCGAATACAATCAACCAAAATTCGTAGAAAGCGATCCCATTCAAATTCCCTATCAATTTCACCAAAAAGAAGACATTGAAATTTCTGCTTTTTTAACGGCTTCCATTGCGTGGGGTAATCGAAAAATGATCAATAATAATGCCAAAAAAATGATGGATTTATTAGGGAATTCTCCTTATGATTTTGTGATGCATCACACCGAAAATGACTTGGAATCATTGCAATCCTTTGTCCATCGTACTTTTAACGGAACAGATTTCGTATTTTTTATCAAAGCGCTTAAAAATATGTATACACATCACGGCGGATTGGAAGCGGTTTTTGCCAAATCGAAAGGAAAACGATTGCAAGATGCAATTTCGGAATTTAAAGAAGTTTTTTTTAGCATTCCGCATCCACCAAGAACACGAAAACATGTTTCAGATCCTAAAAAAGGCAGCGCAGCCAAACGTATAAATATGTTTCTCCGTTGGATGGTTCGCAATGATAATACTGGCGTTGATTTTGGTCTGTGGAAATCGTTATCGCCTGCACAATTATCTTGTCCGTTAGACGTACATTCTGGAAATGTAGCGCGTAAATTGGGCTTACTAAAACGCAAACAAAATGATGCCAAAGCCTTGCTAGAACTCGATACTGCTTTGCGAAAACTAGATCCAAAAGATCCTGTAAAGTATGATTTTGCGCTGTTTGGTTTGGGGGTTTTTGAGAAGTTTTAGTCTTATGCTAGCTATCGCTTCGCTCAATTCAAAATTTAAAGATTCAAAAATTTAAGGTTTTGTCTTGACTCTTTTTACAGATGTGTGAATCGCTAGTAACTTTAGAACTAAAAAAGTGCAACTTTAAAAACTTTTCCTTTAGAATCGTTCCCGCGTAAGCGGAAATCACTTCGATTGTTTCGCTTCGCTCGATTCAAAATTTAAAAATTCAAAAATTCAAGGTTTTGTCTTGATTCTTTTTACAAATAGGTGAATCGCTAGTAACTCTAGAACTAAAAAGTATAACTTTAAAACTTTTCCTTTAGATTTGATCATAAAAAAAGCTCCACCATTTGATGAAGCTCTGCGTTATATTTATTTTCTTTATTTTCTATTTGACACGACTAAAAGTGATAGCATCGGTTGAGAAATCTGTCGGTCTTCCTGCGCCGCCGCCAAATCTTATCGCCATTTGCATTTCGTTTCTACTATTCATTTTGATGATACCTTTTAAGCGTCCTAACTCTTTCTTTGTACCATTATTGATGATCATAAAATCAATTGATGCAGGAGAAACACCTTTATTTACAGTGTATTTCATGGATGCACTTGTACCTTGATGATTGTATGATTTTCCTCCCAATATTTGACCATTAAATTCAAAAGTCGCATAGCCATCGCTGGATAAAGTTAAATATCCTATATCTCCTTTGTCTTTGCCTTTCCATTTTCCTACATAATCACCTTCTGGTGCCGTAAAGGAGAAAAGCATCAATATAGTTACTAGGGCAAGTGAGAGTTTTTTCAATATTTTCATAATCGGGATTTTATATTTTTTATGTTAACAATATAGATGAATATTTTTGAATTGACTAATTATTTACGTCCTTTCGTTCAATATTCGATTCAGTATAAACAAATTACATGCCAACTATGGCCGCTTCTGCACAACGCTCGCCATCCATTGCCGCTGAAACGATTCCGCCTGCATAACCGCCACCTTCTCCACAGGGAAATAAACCAGCTACTTCCGGATGCTCTAAGTTTTCTTTTCTGGGAATGTTTACTGGTGAAGACGTACGTGATTCCACACCAACAATATTGGCTTGATCAGTATAATATCCATTCATTTTTTGTCCGAAAGCTGCAAATCCTTTTCGCAAACGTCCGCCAATGGCTTTGGGTAAAAGGGAATGTAATGGAGATGATTGTAATCCAGGTTGATATGATGTCGGATTTAAATCGGTTGATAATTTTCCTTCCACAAAATCTGTCAAACGCTGTGCCGGTGCTACTTGACTTCGTCCGCCTGCCGTAAATGCCAATCGTTCCAAATCTTTTTGGAATTCCAATCCTTTCAGTACGCCGTGTTGCTCGTATTTGTATAAATCTTTCTCCGCGTTGATTTCCACCACAATTCCCGAATTGGCGAACTTGTTATTTCGTCGTGAGGGCGACATGCCATTGACTACTACTTCTCCATTTGCGGTGGCTGCCGGCACAATAAATCCGCCCGGACACATACAAAACGAGTACACGCCACGATCGCGTACTTGGTGTACCAAACTGTAAGCTGCAGCAGGCAACAATTCGTCGCGTTCGCCAGTACAATGGTATTGAATATTGTCAATGATTTCTTGCGGATGTTCTACCCGAACGCCCATAGCAAAGGATTTGGCTTTGAGTGCGACTTCTTTTTCGTGAAGCAACTCATAAATGTCTCTGGCAGAATGTCCTGTCGCTAGAATCACACGATTCACGGTCATTTCGCGTCCGTCTTGTAATTGTATCGCTTGAATTTTATTTTCTTTGATGATCAAGTTCGTCACGCGGGTTTCAAAGTGAATTTCGCCGCCGTAGTGTAAAATCGTTTCTCGTATGTTTTGAACAATTTTTGGCAATTTATTCGTCCCGATATGTGGATGTGCATCAATCAGAATTTGTTCGGTAGCGCCGTGATAGACTAAATTTTCAAAGATTCGCCGTACATCACCGCGTTTTAGACTTCGTGTATAGAGTTTTCCATCCGAATAAGTTCCTGCGCCACCTTCGCCAAAGCAATAATTTGAATCTTCATTGACAACATGCGCCTGATTGATAGCACGCAAATCACGACGACGTTCTTGTACTTTTTTTCCACGTTCCAGCACAACTGGTTTACAACCTAATTCTATGCAACGTAATGCAGCATACATGCCCGCAGGCCCAAAACCTATAATATGAATCTCTTTCGCTTCCGAGACATCTTTGTAGTCAAATTGGTAGTCACTTTTCTCAGGAACAGCTTCGTTGATATACACTGCAACTTTATAGTTAAAAATAATCAGCTTATTACGTGCGTCAATTGATTTTCGTACTACTTTGATGCCATTGACCTCATCAGCATTGAGACGTAATTTTCGAATCGCTTTTTGCAACAAAATATCTTCGATGGTTTCTTCTTCAAGTGTAACGCGCAACTGGAGTTCTTTGATCATATTGCGAAGGTATTGTTTTTGATTTGAAGTTGATACGTTTCGGAGTTTAAAAGTGTATATAGTTAGGTTTACTAAAAAACGTTCGTAATGTATTACAGTAAAGATCATTACAGTCAATTAATTGTGTATTTGTAATCTTTATCTTATTTTTAGAGAGATTAATCTTAAAATAACTGTCATGAAACGTACCAAACAAATTTCCATAGATGACGCTTTTACAGGTAAATATGCATTGTCAAAAACTTCTCCGCCAGCAGATTCACTATTTTGGAAACTATGGAATAATAATAAAGATATCGGAGTAAAAGCCTTGAATACCAAGTATATTCAAGGAATGAATACAGGTACTTTAGATCCGAATGTGTATGCACGTTATAATATTAGTGATGCCTACTATTGCTATAGAGGTCCGGAAGATTATGAAGCTGCTGTAAAGAGAGCAAAAAATCCGATTTTAAAAGCGTTTTTAGAAATGAAACGCGATGGATACATCAAATACGATGCAGAACTGCCAGGTTTATGGCGTGTAAAAAGTGGAAACGGCATTATTCCAAGTGAAGTTTGTAAGGAATATGCTGATTACGAAACTGCTGTAGCAACAGGAACACTTCCATTGTTAAAAGACTTACCAGATCCAATTTACACCTTGATTGTCATGTTACCTTGTGAATATTTATGGCCTTGGTTGGCACAGCAAATGTCACCAACAAAAGGAAATTTATATAATTTTTGGATTACTGGAAATAATGATCCAAGTGGTGCCTACAAAATAGGAAACTTCATTAACGAATATGAAAAAGAGCATCCAATAGATCATACAGTTGCCAACGAGATTTACAGAAACGCAATGAATTATGAGTATTTGAATTTTGAGACGGCGGTTTAAAACAATAACGACCAAAAAATAAACTTATAAAATCATCATATAATTTATGTTAAGCCCTTTATTAATTTTTAAGCAATGACAAAAAAAAAGAGAAACGAAGAATATATTTTTGAGGTATTAATTCTTGATCCTAGCGGAAAGAGTGAAATATTATCTCCTAAAAGTTTAGTTTATGGATTAATGTCAACTGAGAAACTATGGAATAATGCAAAAAGTATTGAAACAAATAATGAATTCTCAATTGAAGATTCTGATATTGGTTTAAAAATTAAACCTGTTGATACATCTTCAACTCTTTATGATTTGATAGAAGCTGGCTTTTTAATAAAGGTTAAGTC
>JBCCLS010000301.1:0-4952 GCA_039026835.1 Bacteroidota bacterium
GAGATAGTTCTCCATCAATACAAGGAAATTATATAGACCTTATACGACCTATAGATTTAGATGTTGAAGACGAAATTACATTGCGATTTTATTCATTTGATCCGCTTTCACATACCATTGTGGTAAAGTTGGAAAACGGAACCAATCCTGATGTGGAAGTAAGTCAAACCACCACTTCTCAAAATGTATGGACAGATTTGACATTTAATTTTGCTACTGTTAGTGGCGCAGGACAATACAACAGACTTGTGATAAGAATAGACGATGGTAGTACTACGCCTGGCGCTTTTCGTATCGATGATATTAATGATGGAAATGTGCCTATGGATCCAAATGCGTTGGATGTAATTTATAATGATTTGGTATGGTCGGATGAGTTTGATAGTACTACGCCTGCTGCTGTAGACACATCGAAATGGCATCACCAAACCTTAGGGCCGAATGGAGGACAATGGTTTAACGGAGAACAGCAACATTACACAGATCGGTTGGATAATTCGTATGTTGAAAACGGATTTTTAAATATTGTAGCCAAAAGTGAAAACTTTACACAAGATGGTGTTACGTTAAATTACACGTCTGCACGCTTGAATTCCAAATTTGCCTTTACCTATGGTAGAGTCGACGTGCGTGCCAAGTTGCCAAGTGGTGATGGAACGTGGCCTGCAATTTGGACTTTAGGGAAAAATGTAAACGAAGTGGGCGCGTATTGGCAAACACAAGGCTTTGGTACAACTACATGGCCAGCCTGTGGGGAAATAGATATCATGGAACATGGACTGGGACCAACAAATCATGTTTCTAGTGCAATTCATACACCTTCAAGTTCTGGAAATACTGTAAATACAGATTCGCAAGTATTGCCGGATGTCGCAAATAATTTTCATGTCTATTCTGTGAATTGGTCGCCAAATCAAATTACGTTTATGATTGATGGTGTTGGGTATTACACCTACAATCCAGCGATTAAAGATGCAAGTACATGGCCATTTGATTTGGAACAATATCTCATTTTAAATACTGCCATGGGAGGTTTTGCAGGTGCAATTGATCCTAGCTTTACCGAAAGTCCTTTAGTAATTGATTATGTGCGTGTGTATCAAAATATATTAAGTACGGAGGAATTTACTGCGAATAGCTTTAGAATGTATCCAAATCCAGCTTCCGATACAGTTATTATTGAAGCAAAAGTACAGATTGATTCGGTAGCGATTTATAATACAATTGGTGAATTAATTCTACGCGAGGAAAACAGTAATGATGCTATTGATGTTTCCAATTTACAAACAGGATTGTATATTTTGAAAGCAACCTCAGGAGGAAGTTCCGTAAATAAGAAGCTGATTATTAAGTAATCTTAGACAAAAAACACATTATATACAAAATCAAAAAATCCGCTACTAAGAGCGGATTTTTTGAAGTTATGTAGACAATTCTGTAAAATATTTATAAAAGAGCGGAATGGTTTCAATTCCTTTGAGATAATTAAAGATACCAAAGTGCTCATTTGGAGAGTGAATAGCATCACTATTAAGTCCAAATCCCATTAAAATGGTTTTGCTTTTGAGTTCTTTTTCAAATAATGACACAATTGGAATACTTCCGCCGGAGCGTTGTGGAATGGGTGTTTTACCAAACGTATCTTCGTATGCTTTGCTTGCAGCTTGGTAACCAATATTGTCAATTGGCGTTACATAGCCTTGTCCACCATGATGTGGTGTTACTTTGACTTTGACACCTTCTGGAGCTATGTTTTCAAAATGTGTTTTAAAGAGTTCGGTAATTTCTTTCCATTCTTGATTTGGAACTAAACGCATGGAAATTTTTGCATATGCTTTGCTAGCAATCACGGTTTTAGCGCCTTCGCCAGTGTATCCGCCCCAAATTCCGTTGACATCTAAGGTAGGACGAATGGAGTTGCGTTCGTTGGTAGTGTAGCCTGCTTCTCCGTGAACGGCATCAATGTCTAAAGCATTTTTGTAGGCTTCTAACGAGAAAGGTGCTTTTGCCATTTCGGCACGTTCTTCGGTTGATAAATCTTCTACTTTATCGTAAAATCCTGGAATGGTAATGTGATTGTTTTCATCATGTAAGGAAGCAATCATTTTTGCTAATATGTTGATAGGATTCGCCACAGCGCCACCATATAATCCTGAATGCAAATCGCGATTGGGTCCTGTGACTTCTACTTCTACATAACTCAATCCGCGCAATCCAGTGGTGATAGACGGTTGTGTATTGCTGATCATTCCTGTATCGGAAATCAGGATGACATCGTTTGCTAGTTTTTCTTGATTGCGTTCTACAAACCATGATAGACTTTCGGAACCTACTTCTTCCTCACCTTCAATCATAAATTTTACATTGCATGGCAGTTGATTGGTTTCTGTCATCAATTCCATAGCTTTTACGTGCATGTACATTTGTCCTTTATCATCGCATGCGCCGCGTGCAAAAATAGCTCCTTCCGGATGCAGTGCTGTTTTTTTGATAATTGGTTCAAACGGACCACTTTCCCAAAGTTCAAGTGGATCTGGTGGTTGCACATCATAATGTCCATATACCAATACTGTTGGTAAGTCGTCTGAAATGTGTTTGTGTCCAAAAACGATAGGATATCCTGGAGTTTCGCAGATTTCTACATGATCGCATCCTGCTTTTTCTAAACTGGTTTTGATTGCTGCTGCGGTATCAATCACATCTTGATTGTAGGCTGGATCAGCACTAACGGAGGGAATTTTTAAAAGTTCGATGAGTTCATCTATGAAACGATTTTTGTGCGTTTCAACGTACGATTTTATACTATTCATGAAATATATTGAATTTTTGTAGTGACTCAAAAGTACTAAAAAAGTGGCAAAAATACATTTCACTTTCTTTGAAAATAAAAAATGTTCTTTATATTTGCAGCCACTTTGCGGGTGTGGTGAAATTGGTAGACACGCTAGACTTAGGATCTAGTGCCTAACAGCGTGAAGGTTCGAGTCCTTTCACCCGCACTTAAAGAGAAAGCTGAGATTGTAAAATCTTGGCTTTTTTGCTTAAATATACTTACGACTTTTCTGTATTTTTTAAATTCCTTCTGACATCAATCACATTATAAAATACTGATTTTAAACAATTTAATTTTATGGTATTCCCGTAATTTGCCCTGTTTTTTATTGAATAACTTTAATCATAACCATTTAACTTTATTCAATATGAAAAAAATTATTGTAACATTTACACTATTTTTTTGTGCATTTGCTTTTGCGCAAAATGAATCTTCTGGTAGTATAGCTACCACAATTACAACTCCTGGTCCAATTTCAGGAGAAACCTTCAGATTTGGTCCTGGAATTGCTACGCAACTAGATTCAGGATCAGGTTTTGGATTTACGAATGATCGCTGGTTTTCATTAGGACGATTATTTACAGGAAGTCAAACCGTGTATGGATTACGCTTCCAATTACCCAACAGAGCCGCAACGTTTGGCTATCAAGATTTAAATGACGCTAACCCAAGAATTCAATGGATTGGTTCTTCTGGTTTTGCGGGAAGTGACTTGGAGTTTCGAACTTCGGGGAGTTTTACTTCTACAGCTTCTACATTGGTAGCGACCATGACTGATCAAGGAAGTACGTTTTTTGGAAATCCTTTGGGAACTACAGAAACAAAAGTCGGAATTGATTATAGTGATGTTTCTTCCTTTACTCGTACTGGACTTACTGTAGAAAATAATTTGTCTACACCCAATTACTTTACTATTGCAGGAATTAAATCGCTCAACAAAGTTTTTTGCAATCTGAAAACTGGAGTTTTAGTTGAGAGTGACGGTGGTGCTTTTGCTAGTACAGGTGTACGCGTAAGTGTAATGGGCGGAACCTACAACATAGGTGTGTCATCATCTGTGCAAAGTAAAGCGTCTGGTGGTAGTACATCGGCAGTCAACGGATCAATTTCTGGTCCAAGTGGAACAACGCCTACAGGATTTGGAGCTGCAATACAAGGTTTTTCACAAATTGCAACCAACAGATATGCAGGCTATTTTAATGGAAACGTATTTACAACTGGATCCTATTTGCCTTCAGATGAACGTCTCAAAACCAACATCAAAGAAGAAATGAATTCATTAAGTAAGTTGGCACAATTAGATGTGGTGACATATAATTTTAAAGAAAATAAGTATTTGAATTTGCCACCAGAGTTGCAACACGGATTCGTGGCTCAAAACCTAGAAAAAGTATTTCCAGAGCTATTAACGACGATTAGTCAGCCAATTCTTGATGAAAATCATAAGGAAATCGCAGTGAATGAGTTTAAAGCAGTAAATTATATTGGAATGATTTCAATCTTGACATCTAGCTTAAAGGAACTTGATCAGCAATCCAAAGAAAGTATAGCACAACTCAAAGCGGAATCGGCTGCACAGATTGCTCAGCTGCAAGAAGAATCTGAAGTGAAAATGACAGCACTCAACGAGAAGATTGAAGCATTAGAAGCACAAATTTCAGCATTGACCGGAGAAGAAACACCAATAAATCCTGCACTTTCTACTCAGAATAATGAATTAGGCTTTTCGATGGAACAAAACAGACCGAATCCATTTGCGAATCAAACCGTGATCAATTATACGTTGCCAAGCAATACAAAAGCAACAATTTCTGTCGTAGATTTATCAGGGAAGTTTGTGAAAGAGTATCAAATATCAAGCGTAAAAGGACAACTCACGATCAATTCATACGAAATTGGAAAAGGAATCTTTGTGTATGCGCACATTTCAAATGATGAAGTGATTATGACCAAAAAGATGATTGTACGCTAAAAAGTCACATCAAAACAAAAAAACTACAAAGCTGAGGTATCACTATCTCAGCTTTTTTGTTAGTTGAAGTCAGTTCAATATAAAATAAAGAGAGTATGTTTGGTCTTTTCCGCAGTATAGCAGAGAGTTTTCGTTAAAAATTTTTGA
>JBCCLS010000302.1:0-4940 GCA_039026835.1 Bacteroidota bacterium
GTCGCTACGTATTTAAGTTGGCAGTGGAGAAGTTCCCGGAAGTCATCATGGAAGCGTTGAAAGAAACTGGCGATCGTGTTAAAGAACAAATCGAGGATGTTATTGGTATTGATGCTTCTGATGCCTTAGAAGTTTCAGGAAAATCTGGCCTTGGTATTGATGATTTATTAGAGGCCATCGTAACACGTCTGCCCGCCCCGCATGAAGACAAACCAGAAGACAAACCCACAAAGGCCTTATTGGTCGATAGTTGGTATGACGCCTATTTGGGGGTTATGATTCTTGTCCGTGTTGTTGATGGTTATTTGAAAAAGGGACAAAAAATCAAATTTATGAAGGCTGGTACTGTTCAACAAATTGATCGTGTCGGTATTTTTTCGCCAAAGGCCACAATGATTGATGAACTTGGCCCTGGTGAAATGGGATTTATCACTGCATCGATCAAAGATATTTCTGATACAAAGGTTGGTGACACAATCACTGATGAAAAAGCACCAACAGATAACGCTTTAGAAGGATTTAAACCGTCTATTCCTATGGTCTTTTGTTCTCTTTTTCCTGTTGACGCCTCAGACTTTGAACATCTGCGTGATAGTCTGGGTAAATTGGCATTAAACGATGCATCACTTCATTATGAACCTGAAAATTCTCAGGCCCTTGGCCTTGGTTTTCGTTGTGGTTTTTTAGGATTACTCCATATGGAGATTATTCAAGAACGTCTCTCACGTGAATTTGACCTTGACCTTATCCCAACTGCACCCAGCGTTGTTTACAATCTTCATATGACTGATGGCACAACAACACAACTTTATAACCCTGCCGATATGCCCGATGTTGTTAAAATTGATAAAATCGAAGAACCTCTCATTAAGGCAACAATTCTTGTTCCTGATGAATATGTAGGGGGTCTATTACAGCTTTGTGAGGAACGTCGAGGGCGTCAAATTACACTCACCTATGTCGGATCACGCGCTATGTTGGTTTACAATCTGCCTTTAAACGAGGTTGTATTTGATTTTTACGATCGATTGAAAACAGTTTCCAAAGGATATGCATCGTTTGACTACTCGCCTATCGGAATGCGTTCGTCAAAATTGGTTCGTGTGGATATTTTACTGAATTCACAATCTGTAGATGCGCTTTCGGCATTGATTCACTTTGACAATGCCTATACGATTGGAAAGAAAATGTGTGAAAAGCTGAAAGAACTTATCCCAAGACAACAATTTGATATTCCAATTCAGGCTGCGATCGGAGCTAAAATTATTTCACGAGAAACGATCAAAGCACTTCGTAAAGATGTAACGGCAAAATGTTACGGTGGTGATATCTCGCGTAAGCGTAAATTGTTAGAAAAGCAGAAAAAAGGTAAAAAACGCATGCGCCAAGTTGGAAACGTAGAAATACCGCAACAAGCATTTATGGCGGTTTTAAAATTAAACGACTAAACATACAAAATCATAGTTATCGAAGGTTTGAAACTTGTAAGAACGTTTCAAATTTTCGGTAACTTTCTTTTTTATATCAACTAAAAATTACTTTAAAATGACAAAAAAATTACTAATCAAAGGATTGCTCGTATTGAGTGTATTTATCAGTATGGTAAGCTGTAGTAGCGATGACAACGGCGATACACCACCTGAAGATCAAGGAAGCAATTTTGCGATGACTTTTAGAATGAATGGTGAGCTGTTTGAATTCAATAATCCTTTTGGAACAAATGCTGCTTCTGATACCACAATCTTTTCAGCATATTCACCAGACGAATATATTTTATTGCAAGGAAGAGATGGTATTTTAGGTCCTATTGAAGTATTAATTTGGATTGACAGAGACGATTTGGTAAGCGGAACCACACGCCAAGTAGACTTTGACACTTTTGAAACAGCGACACATGTTGATTTAATCAATCTTACCGATAACGGATTTGAATCTACGCTAAATGGCTCTGTAACAATTTTAGAAGCAGATACCGTTAATAAAACAGTACGAGGAACTTTTGAGTTTAATGCTGTAAGAGATGCGTACGATACCAATGTAGTGTATGCCATTACAGAAGGAACGTTTAATTACACGTATGAATAGAAAATAATACGTTGCAGATCTGAAGTGTAGCAACACCTCAACAAGCATTTACGGCTGTTTTGAAGCGTACTGATAAAAAGTTTGAGCGCTACACTTTCGATGACCAACGACGTATTAAAATACATTCTTATTTACCAATTGCATCTTTAGAACAAAGACGATGTTAACTTAAAAAATTGTAATTTTAAGTATCACTACAACTCTTTACAGTTAAACACAGGCTTATTTTTCCTGAAAGTATCGGGAAATCTTGTTGTATATTGCTGTAACCAATTTGATGTAAGCAATGAATAAACTTCTCTTTGTATTTATTTTAATTTCACATTGTTGTTTCGGACAATCCGAATCAAAGCAAAACTTTACTATTGCGATACACATTCCTGATAACAACAGAAATAGCGTTGCGGCACTCCAAAAATTTGTGACTGAACACAACATACAACAAATTAGATGCTACGAAGACAAAAAATTAGTTGCCATGTTACGTTTTGATACAAAGGGAAATGCCCTTGAAGAAATGGATACCTATGCCAATAGTGTGTCTAGAATCAACTCTGAATATGATGCGTTGAACAGATGCACTAGAGTAGCGTTTCATCATGCAAACGGCGATTTTAATTATGGGTATAAATATACATATGACGGACCCTATAAGACTGAGTTTAAAATTGGGGATTCTATTCCAAAGAAAAGAACAATTGAGTTGAAAGATGAAAATATCACAATCTATTCTAATTATACCGATACAAAGGAACGGGAAATAAACAGTATTATTTTTCAGAATGATGATGCATCTTACAGCAGAGAATTAAGGTATACTGATGGTAAGGTGTATTTGGAGTTTAAATATTTCTACAATCCCAAAAAACAAGAAGGTGGAACGAAAGTTATTCATTATGATTACAATGGAACTAAAATTTCTGAAGAAGATCGTTCTGCATATAAGACAGATAAAAACGGAAATAGAATAGAACGATATTCTGCGTATGCAACTGATACATTACAGTTGATATCTACACATAAATTCAACGAAAAAAATCAAGTATTGGAACATAAATATCCAAGCCAACTTCAAAATTTTGAGTATAACGAAAATGGACAGATTGTAAAGAAGACAATTGACGATAGAAACGGAATTACAGTGCTAAATTTTTATTACAAAGATTCCTTACCTGAAAAAATCGTGAAACGTAATGGAGATAAGAAATTGACTTTTAGTTATGAATACGAATATTTCAAATAACTAAGAAGCGTTCTTTTCTGTTTGTTCTACATCAAACGGTTTTCCTAGGTACACAAGCTTCCATTTTTTACCGATTTCCTCCAGTTCCATTTCTTGTGAAGAAATAATATCTAATTCGCCTGTTTCTTTTTTAATAAACAGTGGAATGATGTCCTTGTCATTGTTGGTTTGCTCAATCAGATTTTTGAAATGCGCAACATCAATCAAATCAATTTCTTGTATGGAAGGAAACTTACGCGTAGCTTCCGTAAAGGAATTATAATCATCTGTACTTGAAAAAATACCTTCGGACGGATCGTAGTTTTCGTCCAGCATTTCTTCTCGTGTCACCAAGCGGAAAGAACCGTTTTCTCCAAATTCTGCGCCAAACTTATCAATGGCGTATTTGTTAATTCCTGAATTTCCTGTCAAGGCAATCAAATAGCCGACGTCGTTTAATTCAATATTATTCGTCAAGGTGTTGGAATAAATATCAGTACTGATAGCTTCTAAGCCTAATTCTTTGGCTTTTTCTATGTTTGATTGGTTACTGTCAATCAACACCACGTGTCGTCCGTTGGTTTTGAGATAATGTCCTAACAAGCGTGATACTTTGGAAGCACCAACGATCAAAATTCCTTCTGACTTTGTTAAAAACACACCAACCAATTTAGCAAACAAACGTGCTGTGGTCGCATTAAGTAATACAGTTCCAAGTACAATCATAAATACCAAAGGTGTGATGTACTCCGCACCTTCTACGCCTTGATTTGCTAATTTACTTCCAAACAGCGAAGCAATTCCCGCCGCAACAATTCCGCGTGGACCTACCCAACTGATAAATAATTTTTCTTTGGTTTTTAATTTGGAATTCATCGTACTCAAGAACACACCTAACGGTCGAATGACAAACACAACCAATGCAAATAATATGGCGGTTTTCCAGTTATACAGCAATAGTAAATCTTCCATATTAATATTCGCAGCTAGCAGAATAAACAGTATGGAAATTAATAAGACACTGAGTGATTCTTTAAAGTATAAAAGTTCCTTTATATTTTCGAGTTTGCCGTTTCCTAATACCATTCCCATCACCACAACAGCCAATAAACCAGATTCATGTGCAAAGATTTCTGATTCCACAAATACCAACAAAACTACAGATAAGGAAACTACATTGAGCAAGTAATGCGGAATGAGTTTTTTGTTTACTGCAAACGCCAATGCATGCGCAAATGTGAACCCAAACGTAGTGCCAAATAGGATGATTTTTCCAAATTCGATCAAAGCAGTTTTGGTAAATCCGCTATCGCCTTCTACAATGATGAATTCAAATACCAAAACGGCTACTAAAGCTCCGATAGGATCAATAAGAATGCCTTCCCACTTTAACACGGCAGAAACATCTTTCTTTAAAGGAATATTTCGAAGAATTGGCGTGATTACCGTCGGTCCAGTAACAATGATCAATCCTGAAAACAGGAAACACAAATCCCAGCTCAATTCAAATACAAATCTGGCCACAATTCCTGCTCCAAAAAAGGTAACAGCAGAACCCAACGTGATTAATTTTGTAATCACAGGACCTACATTTTTAATCTCTGAACGTTTGAAGGAGGCTTAACCCTAAAAC
>JBCCLS010000303.1:0-4939 GCA_039026835.1 Bacteroidota bacterium
AAACATTGGTACATTAACAAATTAACAAATTGATACATTAACAGAACGTCACTTCGATTTCTATGACAAAAGCAAGTCATTTCGAAAAAATATTGAGATAGTCCATATCTTCCTTTTTTTACCACGAATTCACAAAAATAATTCGTGAATTCGTGGTAAAAAAAGGAAGATATGGACTATCTCAATATTTTTTCGAAATGACTTGCTTTTGTCATAGAAATCGAAGTGACGTTCTGTTAATGTATCAATTTGTTAATTTGTTAATGTACCAATGTTTATTTCAAAGATAAATCTTGCACTGATGTAGACAGATTACCGCGCTGTCGCTCGTAATGACGAATCATAGTTTAATTAAATCCTAGAATTTTATTTGAAGCGTCGCATAAAAATTTCGATTATTAGACGGAATGATTCCCGGTCCCGGATAGCCTGTGGCGCGGCGAGTGAAATATGCGTTGTCTAATACATTGTTGATTCCTGTTTCTAGTTTGAAATTCTTGTACGTGTAGGACAACGAAATGTCTAATATATCATACGCAGGAATTTCCCCAATAACACCGCTGAGGTTACTCTCTACCGCATTGGAAGCATCTGTGAATTGCTGCGACAAATACGTATATTGAATGTTTGATAAGAAGTTTTTATAACCAAATAGAATACCTGTTTTTAAATTTACGTTTGGTACAAATTCCACATTGTTCCCTTCTACACCATTTTCTTGGGAATCTGTGTATTCTGAATCGGTCAACGCAACATTGATGAAATAATTGAAACTATAATCTTCGTTTTTTAGGAAGATTTCATTTAGGTTGAAATCAATCAGCGATTCAATTCCATACATAACCGCATCTCCGATATTTCCACGTTCGCTTTTTACGCTTCCATCTGCAAAGGCACGTTGTACAAAACCAATTCGGTCGTTGTAGAAGAGTCCGAAAGCACCAATGTCATAGGATATTTTATTTTTATAATTTCCACGCAATCCGAAATCAATCGTCATTCCTTTTTCATCGTCAATAGTTGGACTGATGGCAAAGGCCGGATTGATGATACTAATATCTGTAAACGTCACTGAACGATAGTTTTGTGATATATTTCCATAGATTTCTAACGCGTCAGTTGGCTTATAACTTGCACCCAATCCAAACAGTACAAACGAACGTTCACGCACTTCACTATTGTCAACCGTTTCGTTTAAAATCACGTTTCCGGCACCGTCTGTGTTGATTCGTTTGAAAAATCCGTCGCTTTCGGTTTTGATATGCTCAAAGCGAATTCCTGGCGTGATGGATAGTTTATCATTTATATAGAAAATATTCTCCCCGAAAACAGCAATATTTAAGTTTGGATAGTCATATGCCGATTGATTTTGATAATTTGGAAAATCTGCTGTTTGAAATTCAAAATTTGGATCGCTTGCTGCACTTCCCGGACCTTGTGCACTGGTGTTATCAGCTTTGTAGAATTTCGTTCCCACCAAAAATGTAGATTTCTTCCCGAAAACTTCATAATTACTCAACAAACGTGCTTCAAATCCGAAGTTGTTAAAGTCACCTTTGATCAAATCGCGTTCGCCACCTGGATCAATTTGGTTGACGCGATTGGTACGGAAACCTAACGCATTTCGCTCCGCATTCAACCCAAAAAAGTTAAACGTAAAGTTGGTATCGTCCGAGAATTTATGCGCAAATTTCACATTATACAACAACCAATCAATCTGAAACCAATTTCGCTCACGATTGCTCTGAAATGGGTTTTCTGCAAACATGTCGTCCGTCAAACCTCCTGCTTGTTTCGCCAAGTAACGTAAATACGTAACTTCTGCTTCCAACTTTGTACGTTCGTTGAATTGATACCCTACATGCGCATAGGCGTTTTTTGACTCAAATTCTGAGTTTGGACGGAATCCATCTCCTTTTTTGTAATTAAAAAACGAATAGTAACTGAACTTATCAACCGTTCCACTCACGCTTGTAAAATTGGTGTACAGATTATTGCTTCCCAAGGTATTTCGGGTAATAAATTCAAATGGTTTTGCTTGATTTGGCTTTTTCATTACAAAGTTGACCAAACCACCAAACTGCGTTCCATATTGCAACGAAGCGGCTCCACGAATGATTTGAATTTCCTGTAATCCTTCTGCCGGAGGCGCGTAATAACTTTCTGGATATCCCAACACATCGGCACTGATGTCATACCCGTTTTGTCGTGTATTGAAGTTTGCCGTACGATTTGGATCCAATCCGCGACCGCCAATGTTTAGCTGTAAACCCGCATCGTCATTTTGATAAATATTTAATCCCACTACTTGACTGTAAATTTGGCGTGCATTATTGGAGGCTAGGTTCGCCATGGATTGTTCTACCAATACAACTTCTGTCTTTTTTCCTGCGTAAATTGCTGTTTCTTCCACATCATTTAAACGCTTTAACGCGAAGATTTTATTTTTTCGCACATTGAGTTGTACTTCCGATAATTGTTCGCCCAAAGACTGCAAAGACACATTCACAATCACATCTTTTTCAATAGCAAATGACTTTTCAATGACTTCGTATTCATACGAGAAAAAAATTAGTGTGAGTGCTTTTTCTTCTGTTACAAACTCATAGTATCCTTCCGTATTGGTGGTTGCTAACTTTCCTGAAGTTTGATCGTAAATATCAACGTTAGCAATTGGTTTTTGAGTATCTGCCGCCAAGACAGTTCCAGAAATTTTTTGTTGTGCTGCGAGGGAAAAACAGCAAAAGCATAGTACAAAAAGTACTTTGTAATCGTTTAATTTCATCAGTTAGCTTTTATTTGTATTCTCAGAGAAAACATTTTTTAGTTTGTGTTCAGTGTTGTGTTAGCTGTTTGCTCTTTAAATGGTACAATCCAGTTTTTGTGTGTAAATGATTCTTTGATTTTGTATAAATCGACCGTCTTATCAATATACAGTTGACTCATGCGCCCGTTAAGTGCTACATGACTTTCTACATATACTTCTACATTTTTATGTCCTTGACTTTTGAAATGATCGCCTAAATAGTGTGCATATTCCAAAATGAAATCAGGTTGAAAACTCATTTGTTTCTCTTGTAAGTTGGTCAAAAAATCACTGTTATTTACATAAAAGAAATTGCCCGTTTCACCGTCGACAATTTTAAAGGTGGATAAGCCTTTTTTTTCCATCAACATCACACGCCATGAAAAGCGATATCCTTGTTCTGTCCAAAATAAATTGCCTGGATATAGCATGAATCTGAACGGAAATAATAGTTGAATTACAAAAAAGACAATGACTACAGAAAGTACCACAGACTTGTACTGTAGTTTGTAATTTGTAAGCGTTTGTACCGTATTTGTTTGTATTTTGACAATACTTGCAATAATTGTTTTGATGTATGAAATGACACGCAAATGAAAGTTAGCGTCAAAGAAGATTAATGTGCTGACAATCATGACAAATGGAAACATTCCGATCGGGAATAATACTCTGGTAAATACATGAAAGAAAACAACCAAAGCAAAAGCAAATACGCGTGTTTTTCTGTAGAGTAACAAAAACGGAATGAGCAAATCGTACAACATGCCTGACCAGCTCATTGCGTAGTGAAACCATTCTTGCTGCATTACTGTTTTGCCAATAATAGGCAAATCGAATTTAGAAGGCAACCAAATTTTGAGTGGCTGTGCTTTTAAAAGCCAATCTGCATTGAGTTTTGCCAAACCTGCATAGAAATAGACTATTCCCAAGAGTAATTTAATTCCATCAATGGTCCATTTTGGAATGTTTTCATAGCTTCGTTTTCGCCATAAATTATCTACCGAAAACATTGCGTTGGCAGGAAGGAAAATCATCAAAAAACTCAAAATACTGATAAAATAATAGTGATTGAGATAGGTCGTTTTTTCCATGAGTTCGATGTAAGTAAAACTCAGAAAAAATGTGATGATTGCCAGTCGGTATTTGAGTCCCAACGCTACTAGAAAAGCAGAAACTCCGCAGATGATAAAGAGTACATAGGTGAAATTTCCGAGAGGTTTCACCCATGCAAAACCGTAGTATTTGAAATGAAAATCTGGTTCAAGATAGACACTTTCTATCCATCCGTGCGCCCAAAAACGAATGATTCCATAACACATCATCAAACCAAAACCAATGCGAAATATTGCCAAAGGCGCCGCATTGGTTTGCTGTTGGATGTATGTTTGAAAACGGTTCACTCAATCAATGAGATTTAAATAGTATGAAACGTATGGGAAAATTGTATTGTCAGTATTTTGAATCTATTCCAATACAATTGACTTTTACAAAAAAAGGTTGTCCATACACGACAACCTTATATTTTTGAGTGTTTTTTTATTTAGTCACCATCAGCATCTACGAAATCAACATTGATATCAAATGCTTGTAACATATCAACTTTTAACAACACAACTGCTGCTTGTAAGGCATCGTATGCTTGTGTCATTTTGGTATTATCGGTGTTGATTTGTTGTGCAAAATTCTCATTCAATTCTCCGATAGCCGTACGTGCCGTATTGAACTGATTGATGATCGAAGTTGCCAAATCTGATCTGTCTAGTGACATTAAGTATGTTTTGAAGCTTTCTCCTTGTGATGAACTACCAAAAGTAGTTCCGTTAAAGATATTGATGACTGCGTCTAAAGCTTCTAATGTCAATTCTTTGGATACTTCTTGGTTGTAATATGCTTCTACTCTGTCTGGTAACGGCGTTGCAGAGAAGTTTCCTGCTGGAATTCCAATTTTGTTTGCACGCAATCCTTTTTCGTAATAGAAGATAAAGTCATTAATAAATTGATTGGTTGCACTTGTACCGGTCGAGCGGGATGATCTCCTCGGAGTCCGACGCCCGCAGCTCGTAGCAGAAGTTGACCCAGAGGAAGCCGATGTTTTCCTCCGGCAGGTCGCGGCTGCGCACCCAGATGGCAGGG
>JBCCLS010000304.1:0-4934 GCA_039026835.1 Bacteroidota bacterium
CCTTCTGCAGCGCCTTCGTCAAAGGTATTTTGAATAATCATTTCTGTATGTTGCGTTATCGGTTCTGAGGGAACTCCAATAGCATCTTTTACCCTAGCAATTCCCAATCCTATCGCAACTGCAACCAAAGGTTCGTAATTGATAAATTGATTGTGTATAAAGTCTGCTTCTGGTTTTCTCTCCAAATCCCAAATATTGATTTTTTTAGCAAGCGTAGGAACTACAGTTTCTAGCATAGCGATTTTAAATTCAAGTGCATCTGCTGGAGTCAGTTCACTTTCAACAATATTTATGGCATGTTTTCCAATAGTGAATAATTCATCATCAGGTATATCGGCTGATTTTATATTTATATCCAAAGTGTTTGCTTCCATAATTCGTTCTGTCAACATTGCATGTACCAAATAACGACGATAAGGACAAAACGTTCGCTTCTTTCGGGTCATCCACTTTGCTATATTCTTGTAGTATTCAAAAATGACATCTAAAGTAGCCTGCGTAAATCCTTGTAGATTCATATTTACAAAATGGTGCCATGTAGCATCTACTACAATTCTTCCCACGTTGGCAGGTCTTCCATCAAAAACTCCGATAGACGCAAAACAATGCGCTTGTGTTGGCGTTTTACCACCTGACGTGTTTCCTGCATTTACAAAGGAAATTGCAATGTTTTGTGTTCTGATGCTTTGATTATTTCTTGTTTCTGGATTTTTCACTACAAAGTTTTGCTCAGGTTGGCATTCACCTTCGTGTGGATGATCGGGCATAATATCAATAATTCCAGAAGATTTGATTGATTTTTTTATAGATAATAAATAATGCGGCAATACATTTGGAGCAGCACCGTACATTTTTGCATGAATATTCTGCGGATATTCATCACTTTGATCACCAACATTAAATGAACTAACATTTCCAGAATGTGGTGTATTGGTATCATTTCTTCTACTTTGACTCATACTTACTTCTCCGTTTCCAAAATCTTTCCAATAGCGCATTTCTTTTACTCTTGTAATCTTTCCACAAAGCCCAGTGCCGATACTTCCATGATCACCTGTCGCAAAAACGCCTCCGCCATGATTCATATATTTATCAATGACTTCAACTTCATCGTCACTGATGGGTGAAGCATTATATCCAAATAACCAAACCTGATCATATTTATGTTTGGTAAAGTGATTTGTATTGTCAAATTTGAAGTCAGTTATTGTACTTACAAAATCTGGATTTGAAGCTTGCATAGCCAAGTTTCCAGGGGTGTCTCTGTGTCCTAAAGTAACATTGTATTTAATGTTGATATTGCTTTCAGCTTCCATTTTTTTGAATATTGTCAAAAAGTTTGAGAGTCCAAATCCTCCAATACCAAAATTTAATGCACCATCTGTGACTACTAATACATTTACTTCACACTTGGAGTCAAACCACCAAGGTCGGATGAGTCTTGCCTCAAATTTTAATATATCGTTTCTGAGTAGTAATTGTTGGGCAACCGTGAGCTGATTTACGTTTTTTAACCGTTCTGTAAAATCGTTTTCTTTCATTTCGTTTAAATTTATTGATTGTTATGAAACGAAATTACAAGAGTCACTTTTTGAAATGAACGTTGAAACACCTTAATTTAGTAAGTTTTTTCACGTTAATTCAAAACTCTTTTCTTGCGGTTTTTTTGAAATCTTGACAGTTCTGTACGCTGCTAGTGGTAGTAATTGAAAATTTTAGAAGCTTCATTGTAGGAAGATTCAAAACTCATGGTTTGGATGTTAGCTTCCGCTTTGGCTGCTGTAAAGTACGAAACCATCTTTTCGGTTGGCATGTTTCCTGTGAGTTCATCTTTTGCCATTGGACAGCCGCCAAATCCTTGGATTGCTCCGTCAAAACGTCTGCAACCTGATTTGTAAGCTGCATCTACTTTTTCGTGCCATGAGCTTGGTGTTGTGTGTAAATGTGCTCCAAATTCAATGTCTGGATACTTTGGAATTAGATTGGAATACAAGTATTCTATCACTTCTGGTGTAGACGAACCAATGGTGTCAGAAAGTGATAAAATTTTCACGCCCATATTGGAGAGCTTTTCTGTCCAGCGTCCTACAATATCTACATTCCAAGGATCTCCATACGGATTGCCAAATCCCATGGAAAGATACGCCACCACTTCTTTGTTGGTGTTAGTAGCAATGTTTAAAATTTCCTGTAAAGTTTCTATAGATTGCGCAATGGTTTTGTGTGTGTTACGCATTTGAAAGTTCTCAGAGATGGAAAACGGATAGCCTAAATATTGGATTTCTGGATGCGTACTCGCGTCATTAGCACCACGAACGTTGGCAACAATTGCAAGCAATTTACTTTGTGTGGTTGATAAGTCTAATTTTGATAATACTTCTGCCGTGTCTACCATTTGTGGAATAGCACGCGGCGACACAAAACTTCCAAAGTCGATGGTATCAAAGCCTACTCGGAGCAATGATTGAATGTATTGTACCTTCTTTTCAGTCGGAATAAACATCTTAATGCCTTGCATGGCATCACGTGGACATTCGATAAGTTTTACGTTTTCCATAGATTGCCAAAGATAATCAACGAAAACGTTTTAGCTACTTTTTTTTAGATTAAAATGAGCGGACAAGATTTCACGATTCATTCAAAGTATTAGGCAAAAAACAACGGTCCCAAATAGTTAAACCAACTTATAAATCCCACAATACTTCCTGTAAAACCCGCAAGAATAAAAGTGAAACGATATTGCTTTGGGACAATCATAAAAATCACAAAACTTGCTATGATAAAGCCTAAAATCGCTGTGAGAATAGGAATGGTCCACTGATTCAATCCTAAGTATGCTGAGATTCGGAATTCATCACCACCAAAATATTTAGTCCCTTTTATCAGATAACTTGCGCCTGCCATGACTGTATTGAAAACTTCACGCAATATAAATAATGCCATAAATACCGCCAACCAGTCTAAGAGTTTAAAATTGTGTTGATGCGTGTTGTTTCTATACGCCAAGATGAATAATCCTATGAAACAGGTCAAAATGGTTTGTGCAGGTCCGCCAAGTGTTACATACAGACTGTGTGTAGTATTGGATGGAAATTTGGCTTCTATTTTTTTGAATAATACATTTGCTTTTTGTTTTTGTGCTTCGGTAAAGTCTCGATAATTCCCAAAATCTTTGAACATTTTTCGCCAAGCAATCACATCTTCATCTACTGTAAATCCTTTTAAATTATAATTCATACTTCCATAGCTGAGTGTTGTTTCGTAGCCTAAACTTTTGGCCACTGCAACATGTCCCAATTCATGCGTTTGCGTTCCTATGATGGTTGCCATGAAAAATCCCAACACAAACCACCAAAAGTGCTTCTTATACAATTTAAACAGTATCATAAAAAATTAAATATCAAAACTTTAATACTAATACAGAAAGTTTGTAAAATGATGTCGAATTTATATAAACACAAAAGCTTACCTATAAAAGTACTGTGTTTTTTAGAAATTAAGCTTTTGCCAAAGACGAGCTTATTGAGTCCGTCTTTTTTTATTTTGTTACCATGATAAAAATAGCAATTCCCACAAAAACTACAATTTGCAGCCATTTCATATACACACCAATGTTTTTATTTTTTTGAATTGATTCTGAAATGATTCCCCCAAAAACTGCCACTGCACCAAAGACGAGAAAGGATACCAAGATAAATAACAATCCTAGAATGTAAAACTGGAGTACTTCGCTCAGTGTGTCACTAAATAGAAATCCCGGAAATAACGCCAAGAAAAACAAGGTAACTTTCGGATTGAGAACATTCATGATAAATCCTTGCTTGAACAACTCAACAACAGACTTTTTCGGAACTGTATCAGTTCCTAATTCAATAGCGCCTGAACTTTGATACACTTTATACGCCAAATACACCAAATACAAGGCTCCTAGTAGCTTTACGATAAAAAACAGTGTTGGATTTTGTTGTAAAATGGTAGAAGCGCCAAACGCCACCAAAGAGGTATGAATGATACAACCGCTCATTAAACCTAAAACGGTAGCTATTCCGTACTTTCTGCCGTTGACAATACTTTGCATTAACACATAAATATTATCAGGTCCTGGCGAAATAGCTAGTAAAAAAGTTGCGGTCACAAATCCTATGAGTATTTCTATATTCACTATTGGAGGCTTTAAGCGCGTAAAAATATGTCTTTTTGTGGTAACTGATATAGTATTGTAAAAATTCTCATGCATACTACAGTTTTAACATTTTCTACTGTAATGAAGTTTGTATGTCTTTCGACAGAAGGATTATTGTTATTGAATTCAATTTATGAAAACTACGTATACACTTTTACAATTTTCCATTCTTCTTTTTGTGGTGAATACCTTTGCACAAACGCCAACTGCCAATTACACGATTTCGTTTCAAGGAACGTGGAGTAATACTACACATCCACATCCTACGTTTCCAGGCAGTGCACACTGGTCCAATTTGGTTGGTGCCATGCACAATATCAATGTTGTTTTTGTAAGTCCTGGAAGTTTGGCCTCTACAGGCATTGAAAATGTAGCGGAAACAGGCGTGAATGATGCAATTCAGCAAGAAGTTCAAAATGCCATCACAGCAGGAAATGCACAATTATTTATCAATCAGTCGTTTGATGCGTTTTCGCCAACAAGCACTGCAACTGTGAGCATTACAGCAGATCAAAATTATCCGTTACTTTCACTTGCTTCTATGATTGCGCCAAGTCCTGATTGGATGATTCAGGTGAATAGTTTGTCTTTGTTAGATGGCGACGGCAATTGGAAACCTTCCATTACAATGGATTTGTTTCCGTATGATGCTGGTACAGAAGACGGCGATATGTATGCATTTCACAATCCGGAAACTGTGCCGCAACAACCAATTAGTAGTTTGCAAAATATAGCACCTTTTTCCAATGCA
>JBCCLS010000305.1:0-4910 GCA_039026835.1 Bacteroidota bacterium
ATTCTTTATTATTCTCAACTAAATCGTCAAGTACATACATCCGCAATACAGGATTTTCATGATCGGCTAATTTTTCGAATTCCTCGGTAGAAAGTAATTTTTTTAATTCTTTGAAACGTTTGTAATTTCTACCTTCTTGACAACCATACCCCACACAATCAAATTCCAATCTGTTGTCAGTAGTAATGGCTTTGATTAATTCTTCTTTTGTCTGCGCAGATGTTTGATTGGCGAAAAGAAAAAACAATATGAAAATATATCGAATCATTGTTTAAACATACAAAAAAGATTGATTTTAGCATAAAATTTGAAATTGAAAAAGGCTTTTATTTTTTCTTTAGACATAACAATTGCCCAACATTTCTAAGCCGTTTTATTTGATAATTCGGCTATTTAATTATCTTTGGGAACGCTAAGTTTCATAAGGGTTTTACTCTGTTTAATCTATTCGTTTGCTAGGAAATATAGAAAAACATATTGTTTCAAACTTCTCGTTCTTAAAAGATACAAAAATACTGATTGCCATCAGTGGCGGATTGGATAGTGTGGTCTTGGCAAAATTGTTTCACGAATTAAAGTATACAATTGCGTTTGTACATTGCAATTTTCAATTACGTGGCGACGAAAGTGATGAAGATGAAGCCTTTGTAAAAGCACTAGCTGCCGAATATAAAGTGAACGTGTTTAGTAAAAAGTTTGATACGGAAACATATACAAATACACATAAACTTTCTATTCAAATGGCGGCGCGACAACTGCGTTATGAGTGGTTTCAAACAATTGCTGCTGAATATGGATATGCGTATATTCTCACGGCACATCACCAAGATGATGCATTGGAAACCTTTTTGATCAATCTGTCACGCGGAACAGGTATTGAAGGTTTGACAGGAATTCCTGAACGAAACGGAAACATTGTACGTCCGCTGTTGGCATTTACACGCAGTTACATTCGCGCGTATGCGAAACAACACCAATTGCAATGGCGAGAAGATAGCAGTAACGCTTCTACCAAATACATTCGCAATAAAATTCGACATGACATTGTTCCGTTATTAAAAGAAGTACATCCAACTTTTATGGAAAACTTTAAGGCAACGCAAGAACATTTACGCAGAAGCAATACGATTATAAAAAATAGTATTCAACTTTTGCGCAAAGAATTGCTGATAAAAGTTACGGACGATCAATATCACATTGAAATTGCGAAGTTGCAGCAGTTATCGAATCCGAAAGCATATACATATGAATTATTAAAAGAATTTGGATTCAGTGCTTGGAATGATATTGCCGATCTATTGATGGCACAAAGTGGAAAGCAAATATTTTCACCAGCATATCGCCTGATTAAAGATCGCACACATTTGCTGATTCAAAAGCGAACACACACCAAAGAAAATTCCGAAACTGTATTGATCAACGCTTCGGAAACAAGTATAAAAACACCTATTCCGCTGCATCTGAAAGAAGTAGCGCGCATAACTAATACTGGAAAAAACATTCTGTATGTTGATAAAAAGATGTTAAAGTTTCCCCTCATCGTAAGAAAATGGCAAAATGGAGACTATTTTTATCCAATTGGAATGAGCGGTAAAAAAAAGTTAAGCAAATACTTTAAAGATGAAAAGTACTCATTGATTGACAAAGAAAATCAGTGGCTGCTTTGCAGTGGTGAAGATATTGTATGGATTATCGGAAAACGCTCGGACAATCGATACAAATTAACCAAACCAACTAACACTATTATTAAGCTAACATTGCAGTGAAATAAGTTATGGAAAGGATAAAACTTTTCATGACGAATTCCATCTGACAATGAATAGAACAACAACAATTACCAGATGAAAAATTTAATTACGCTTTTACTCGTTTGTATCACAAGTTTTGCGACACATGCACAAATGATGGATCCTGTTTCATGGACAACGGAAGTCGAAAAAGTCTCAGATACAGAATTTAACCTCATTTACAAGGCTGATATTCAGCCAACGTGGCATTTGTATTCTCAATTTTTAAAAGAAGATACAGGCTATCCAACCATGTTTATCTACGATTCTCTTCAGCAAATCAACTATTTTAAGCTGATAGGAAAAACAACGGAAAGTAAATCTGTCACAAAGTTTGACAAAGTTTTTCAGGCAGAATTAACCTTTTTTGAAAATACCGCTACATTTACACAGAAAATTGAAGTCCTAAATTCTGAATTGCGTAGCATTACTGCTGGGATTGATTATCAAGTTTGTGACGACAAACAATGTACGTTGGGACAAAAAGAGTTTACATTTGATATTCCGCAAAGTAAAGCAGCACCTGAAGCTCAGCAAACATTTCAAAACGAAAAACCAAAAATATTTGATCCTGTAAAATGGTCAGGAAGTGTACAAAAACTAGCAGATGACGAATATGCTTTGGTGATGAAAGCTAGTATTGAAGCGAAATGGCATTTGTATTCGCAGCGCAGTTATGGTGATGACGGACCATTGCCTACGGAATTCACTTTTATAGACGCAGGAACAGGTTATGAAACCACTGGAAAGGTGGAAGAATCTGAAACCAAAGAAGTGTTTGACAAAGTCTTTGGAAAAAACATTTCCTTCTACGAAAACGAAGCAGTATTTACGCAAAAAATAAAAGTTACCAATGCAGATACCAAGCTTTTAAAAGCTGAGGTTTTGTTTATGGTATGTGATGATCAACGCTGTTTGCCACCAACGACTCGAGAGATTTCGTTTGATATTTCAAAGGCAACTGTAGCAGCTAAAAAGTACGAAAATACGCCAAAAAGAAGCTTGCTCGCAACCTTCTTTATCGCATTTGGTTTAGGATTTGGAGTGTTGCTAACACCTTGCGTATTTCCTATGATTCCGATGACGGTGAGTTTCTTTACGAAACAAAGCAAAAACCGCTCAACAGGAATTAGAAATGCAATTTTATATGGATTGTTTATCATTGTCATTTACACAGGCTTAGGAACGGCTATTTCAGCATTATTTGGCTCCAATGTCATGTATGAGATTTCTACCGGCGTTACGTTCAATTTGATCATGTTTTTAGTGTTGCTCATTTTTGCATTCTCCTTTATGGGTGCTTTTGAGATTATGTTGCCAAATTCTTGGATGAATAAAGTAGATCAGCAATCGAATCGTGGCGGAATTTTAGGAATCTTCTTCATGGCCTTGGCCTTGGCGATTGTATCCTTTTCGTGTACCTTTCCAATTGCAGGAACTGCATTGTTAGAAGCTGCAACCATAGGAGGAATTACACCAATTATTAGTATGCTCGGATTTTCATGTGCCATTGCCATTCCGTTTGCTTTATTTGCCATTTTCCCAGCGTGGATGAATTCCTTACCAAAATCAGGTGGTTGGTTAAATACGGTAAAAGTATTTTTAGGCTTTTTGGAATTGGCATTTGCGTTTAAGTTCTTGTCCATGGTAGACATTGCCTTGGAAACACATTTGTTAGACAGAGAAGTATTCTTAGCCATTTGGATTGCGATTTTTGGAATGTTGGCATTGTATCTCTTTGGGAAAATTCAATTGCCACACGATAGTCCTATACAGCGTTTATCGGTCGGTAGAGCTTCGCTAGGAATGTTGATATTAGCATTTACATTGTACATGTTGCCTGGTTTGTGGGGCGCACCGTTAAAATTGATCAGTGGATTTCCACCGCCAATGAATGGATTTAGCGAATCGCCGTATGGAGTTGGATATAAGAAAAAAGCAAGTGCAAGTGTCAACTATTCAAAAGCAGCGCAAAAAGATGCTCCGAAATTGGAAGAAGAAGTATCACATGAAGGCCCACACGGAATTATTGCATTTTTAGATTATGAAAAAGGGTTGGAGTACGCGAAAAAAGTCAACAAACCTGTCATGATCGACTTTACAGGAAAGACTTGTGTCAACTGTAGAAAAATGGAAGAACAGGTATGGACCGAGGGGAATATTCTCAATCTTTTACAAAACGAAGTGGTATTAATATCATTGTACGCTGACAACCGAAAAGAATTGCCAAAATCAGAACAATACGAATCAAAAGTAACAGGAAATAAAATTCGTACTATCGGTCACAAATGGTTAGAATTTCAGCAAACACGTTACAACACCAATGCACAACCATTGTATGTGATTCAGGACACGGATGGAAATGACATCTCAGAAGCAGTAGCATATACACCTGATCCTGTGGAGTACGAAAAATGGTTACAAGATGGAATAGACAAGTTCAAGAAAAAGAAATAAAACCAACCCGAAAATACTATGAAAAAGCGCTCAAAAGGCATTTTATTTTTGCTTGCCTTTATAACTTTTCTTTCTTGTGAAGAAAAGAAAAATGATTTCGCAAAAGTATACACAGAAGCTGAAGTTGCCGAACATTCCAAACGTTTGAATGATTGGTTTCAAGAACAATTTATACAAGATTTAAAAGAATCTCCCGAAACACAAACACGTATTGGCGACAAAACCGATTACGGAAAATGGGATACAATTTCGCCAGAAGCGGAAGAGAAGCGTTTAGAAGTTGCTAAAAACCGATTGCAATGGCTGCAAGATAATATTGATGTAACTGCCTTAGATGCGTCCACAGCACTAAGCTACAAGCTGTATACGCAGCAAATGCAAGACTTTATTGATGATTACAAATACAGATTGTACAATTATCCATTAAATCAGATGCATGGAATGCAGGCAGAAATTCCAGCATTTTTGATCAACATGCACCAAATTACAGATGTATCTGATGCAGAAGCGTATATTTCACGATTACATGGACTTGAAGAGTTATTTTCACAAGTAGCAGTTGGATTACAAGCCCGAGAAAAGGCGGGAATTTTACCTCCAAAATTTGTGTTTGATCATGTGATTAATGACTGTGAAAATATCATCAAAGGCAAACCGTTTGACAAT
>JBCCLS010000306.1:0-4903 GCA_039026835.1 Bacteroidota bacterium
CGCAGGTATTCCAAGGTACTAACACAGAGGTTACGGTTCCAGAATCTTCTAGTGTTCTACTTAAATTTTCTGGTGCCAATCCTTTGTCTTCATATGCTTTTTTAAACATTTTTCCAGGAACTACAATCGCTAAATACTGATCGGATGCAGTTACGTTCAACGCCAAACAACTTGCTACAGTGCTGGCAAATAAACCAAATACAGAACTTGCCAAGCTCAGTAAAGCTTTACTAATTCTCGATAAGGCACCAATTCCGTCCATAACACCTCCAAAAACCATCGCACATACAATTAACCAAATAGTACCAAGCATTCCGCTCATTCCACCAGAACTAAATAAATCATTCAATTCGGCACTGCTAGTTTCTACGGCTGAATCTACCGTCATTGCATCAAATGTGGCAAAATATGCAGACTGTAAGAAGTTGGTAGGTTGTGCTTTGATAGTAATAGAACCAATAACTTTTCCATCTTTTAATACATTGGCAGTTTCAGAAAATGTTTGTGTAAATTTTTTGTCAGACGATGGCAAATCTAGCAGAATAGGTTGTGAAAGTGTGATGCTTTCATCTGCGCCAATAAGTTCGTACTTTCCTGGCGATTGGTAATTATTATTAGATCGTGTACTAAAACCATCACTGGAATTCCAAGTAATTTGATCTTTGTATTCTTCTGGAATCGTTGATAAGTCATATTTCATACCATTGCTCCAAATAATTGAAGATTGGAATAATATTGCAAAAAGTCCACCCAGTAACGTTCCTACCAACAAAGCAATGAGCGGCGGAGTTTTTTTGATGATGAGTATAATAACTACCGCAGGGACTAAAAATAACCAAGGCGTAATATTGAATGCTGAGTCAATCGCAGTGAGCTTATCAGTAATATTAGGAACTCCTACAGTATCAATATTCAATCCAATAATGATAAATACAAGTAGCGCTACAATAATAGTTGGGAATGTGGTATACGCCATGTATCGAATATGCGCAAATAATTCTCCTCCTGCCATTGTAGGCGCTAAGTTTGTCGTATCGCTCAACGGAGACATTTTATCACCAAAATACGCACCTGAAATTACCGCACCAGCAGTCATTCCTGCACTAATTCCCAATGTATTTCCAATTCCAATCAAAGCTATACCAACGGTGGCCGAAGTTGTCCAACTACTTCCTGTAGCAATAGAAATAATAGCACAAATAATAACACAGGCTGGTAAAAAGATAGTTGGGTTTAAAATTTGCAATCCATAATAAATCATAGACGGAATTACTCCACTAATAAGCCATGTGCCCGCTAAAGCACCTACAAACAATAAGATTAATAGTGCGCCTGTGGTCGATTTTACATTTTCAGCGACTTCATCCAGCATTTGTTTGTAAGATACTCTATTATAAAAACCTACAATTGCAGCTACGGCTGCGCCAAGTAATAAGATAAATTGATTACTTCCGCTGAGTGCTTCATCTCCATACACATATACATTAAACGCTAACATAATCACAAGAACAATGACAGGAATCAATGCCTCCCAAATATTTAGTTCTTTATTCTCAATGATGTTTTCGTCTTGTGGCAATTTTGGATTGATTTCTTGACTCTGCATAGTGGTTTTGGTGTAGTTATTTTCTAAGCGTAATGTTACGATTTTGTAAACTAGTATGCAAATCATTTTGGTTGCGTACCTTTGTAAACCTATAATATAGAGATCATTTATGGATTCATTGACGCAAATTGTATTGGGAGCTGCCTGTGGAGAAGCAGTGATGGGAAAAAAGATAGGAAATAAAGCGTTACTTTTTGGCGCCATCGGTGGTACAATTCCAGATTTAGATGTTTTTATTGGGAATCTTCTGTACAGCAATAAGATTGATGCCATGTTGTTTCACAGAGGATTTATGCATTCGTTTCTGTTTGCAATTTTAGCCTCTTTTGCATTTGGTTGGTTGGTCTTTAAACTCTATGACAAAGGCAAACGGCAGGGCACCACTACACAGAAAGATTGGACTTGGTTATTTTTACTGTCAATTTTGACACATCCGGTTTTGGATAGCTTTACAGGATATGGAACATTGTTGTTTGCTCCATTTAGCGATTATCGTGTCGCATTTAGCAATATTTCTGTAGCAGATCCTTTATATACATTGCCATTCTTGCTAAGTTTGATCGTGTTGATGTTTTACAATCGAAAACATTCCAAACGACGTTTATGGTTAAAAATTGGTGTTGGTGTGAGTTCGGTGTATATGTTATTTACATTGGGAAATAAAGTGTATATCAACAGTGTGTTTGAAAAATCCTTAGCAGCACAAGGAATTGAATATCAGCGATACAATACAGAAGCTAGCATTTTGAATAATATTTTGTGGTATGGAATTGCAGAAACAGAAACAGATTTTCATGTCGCTTTTTACTCGTTGTTTGATTCGAAAGATGTGTTTACAGACTGGAAAACAATTCCAAAGAATCATGAAATACTTCCAAAGACAAATCCAGATTTGGCAAGTTTGACGTGGTTTAGCAACAATTATTATACGCTTGATCAAAACGAGGATGGCACCTTTACTTACAAAGACCTTCGCTATCCATCTTTACAGACCGGCAATGGCAAGTCGGTAGTATTTTCATTCATTGTATACCAAGATGGTGACCGACTGAATATGAGTCCTTTCCGAGGTCCAAGATTTGAAGAAGATACAGATTATGGAGAAGTCCTGCGACTCTTCTGGGAACGGATTAAGGGGAAATAGTAATTTGGTTTATAAGTTTATGAGTTTATGAGTGTTTTAGTTTTGCAGTCTCTGAGTGTGTTGGTATTTGTGTTTTAAAAATTTCCATAGAAATAACTTGCACAGATGCCGCAGACACGTGGTCCAATTTCAGCTAATTTCATGCGTGTATCGATTTCGTGCTGACAAGCAAAGTGTGTTTTTACCGTTTGATTGTAGCGCATTTTTTTGCATACGGACATTGATTCTGTGAGGCATTCGCCAGAAGCATCTTTTTTGGAAACAAATACATGAAGTTCTCCGTTACTATTTTCTTTAAGTGTGTACAGTTTATTGCTCACAACGTAACCAATTTATAAGTATATATACGTTTTTTGAAATGGCTTAGGGGAATCCAATGATATGTTACTTCATAAAAAATATTATTCTAAATTTTCATCCCTATACAAATAGCTTATACATAAGGAACAAATAGCGCGTCCTATCTTTGCACATTCCTTACGAGCACGTTCTTCGGATAAGCATGAAAAAATAGTACGAGCTTCTTCATTAATGTTCATTTGACCACATATAGAATATTGTTGTGGCTGACATGCATTTTGATCTGTTGGGTCAGCTAAAAAAAGGTGCAAACTTCCATCTGATTTTCGTTCTCGTAATATGTAAACTTTTTTGCGCATACAGTAAGTTCTAGTATTAATTCTGTCTGGAATCAATAATAGATAAAACCGATCAGTTAAAATTACGGAAAACCGTAATCGGCTAAAAAATACTCACAAATAGGTATAAGTACCTAAGTGTTTTCTGTTGTATTTGTAGATATAAAATAAAAAGGAACGCCGAAACGACGCTCCTCAATACTTGTTAAAACTAAACTCTGAAAACTATACTATTGCTGGCTCCAAGATGTGCAACATTTCCATACAAGCACGCATCATTCGATACGTACGTTGTATATCGTGATCTAATCCTACAGAAAAACGAATTAAGCCATTTGTTAAGCCCATTGCAGCTTGCTCATCTTCTGGGATTTCGGAAGACGTTGACGTACCTGGTGCACTAAATAGTGTCTTATAAAAACCTAGACTTACAGCTAGGTATCCTAAATTTTTTTGTTGTAATAATTCCATCAAATCATTGGCTTTGTCTACAGATCCTACATCAACAGTAAGCATGCCTCCAAAACCATAATCTTCATTCATCATGCGTTTAAAGACTGAATGCGATGTGTGCGAAGTCAAGCCGGGATACACCGTTTTGAGTCCATCTGCTTCAAACATTTTTGCCAAATACATAGCATTGTGACTATGTTGTTTCATCCGAATGTGTAGTGTGCGTAAATTTTTCAACACCGAAGCTGCACGCAAGCTATCCATAGTAGCGCCCAATAACATGCTTGCACCATTGTTCACATTTCGCAATTGATCAATAAAATCTTGTGTGCCACAGACTACGCCGCCAACAGTGTCACTAGCTCCGTTGATAAACTTCGTTAAACTATGAATTACAATATCTGCTCCCAGTTTTGCAGGCGCAATGGAGAGCGGAGAAAATGTATTGTCAACCACCAACTGCAAATTGTGTTTCTTTGCCAATTCCGCCAAAGCGGGAATATCAGTCACTTCTAACAACGGATTACTTACGGTTTCACAGTATAATACTTTTGTTTTTGGGGTAATAGCAGCTGCTACCAAATCCAATTTTGTACTATCTACAAATGAGGTCTGTATATCAAACTGTGGTGCAAAATTTTTCAAAAAAGCATACGTGCCGCCATAAATAGTTCTGCTTGATACAATATGATCACCACTTTTGCATAACTGAAACAATACTGCGGCAATAGCGCCCATTCCTGAAGCAGTAACATTGGCGGTTTCTGTACCTTCCATCGCTGCTAGGGCTTCTCCCAAATACAAATTACTTGGCGATGTATGTCGCGAATACAAATAGCAACCATCAGCATTTCCTTCAAAGGTATCAAACATGGTTTTTGCAGAAAGAAATGTATACGTAGAAGCATCTGAAATGGAAGGATTGACACCTCCAAATTCACCGAAATACTGTAAATCTTGAATGTTATTGGCTGGATTGAATTTCATAGGTAATGCTTTTTAATGCTATTCAAAAGTCTTGCAATAAAGAATTAAAAACAATGATTAAATTAAATAATAGAA
>JBCCLS010000307.1:0-4897 GCA_039026835.1 Bacteroidota bacterium
AAAAAATAAAATCTAAATACTACTTTTGCGTATGCAACACGACAAGGTATTAATAGTAGACTTCGGATCGCAATACACACAACTCATTGCGCGTAGAGTTCGCGAATTGAACATCTATTCCGAGATTCATCCATTCAATAAAATCCCATCAAACGTACAAGAATACAAAGCAGTCATCCTTTCAGGAAGTCCAATGTCTGTTCGCTCTGACGATGCTTTTCATCCAGATTTAAGCAAAATTCGAGGTAAAAAACCATTATTGGGCGTTTGCTACGGAGCACAGTATTTAGCACATTTTTCAGGCGGACAAGTAGCCGAATCCAACACACGTGAATACGGACGTGCCAATTTGAGTTTTGTACAAGAAAATGAACCGTTTTTAGCTAATATTTCTGAGGGAAGTCAAGTATGGATGAGTCATAGTGATACCATCAAACAATTGCCAACTAACGGAAAACTCTTGGCAAGCACACACGATGTCGAAAATGCTGCGTACAAAATAGAAGGAGAAACGACGTACGCGATTCAGTTTCATCCCGAAGTATATCATTCCACAGATGGGAAACAATTGCTAGAAAATTTCTTGGTTCACATAGCTGAGGTCAAGCCAGATTGGACACCAAATGCCTTTGTGGAAGAAACCGTAGCCGATTTAAAAGCACAGTTAGGCAATGACAAAGTCGTACTCGGTTTGTCAGGTGGTGTAGACTCCAGTGTTGCGGCAATGCTATTGCACAAAGCCATTGGTGAAAATCTATACTGCATCTTTGTCAACAACGGATTGTTGCGTAAAAATGAATTTTCAAGCGTATTGCAACAATACGAAGGCATGGGACTCAACGTAAAAGGTGTAGATGCTTCGGCACGTTTTTTGGATGCGCTTGCAGGAGAAAGTGATCCTGAAAAGAAACGCAAGGCAATTGGACGTGTATTTATTGAAGTTTTTGACGATGAAGCACATCAAATTCAAGATGTTACGTGGTTGGCACAAGGAACTATTTATCCCGATGTGATCGAAAGTGTGAGCGCCACAGGTGGACCAAGTGCTACGATTAAAAGTCACCACAATGTAGGCGGTTTGCCAGATTTTATGAAATTGAAAATTGTGGAGCCGCTCAAAGCATTGTTTAAAGACGAAGTACGTAGAGTTGGTGCTTCTATGGGAATGGACAAACAATTATTGGGACGTCATCCATTTCCGGGACCAGGCTTAGCGATCAGAATTTTGGGAGACATCACCGCTGAAAAAGTTCGTATCTTACAAGAAGTAGATGCTATCTTTATTGACGGTCTGCGTCAGTGGGATTTGTATGATAACGTATGGCAAGCAGGAGCCATTTTGCTTCCTGTAAACTCAGTGGGTGTTATGGGCGATGAACGTACATATGAAAAGGTTGTAGCATTGCGTGCTGTGGAAAGTACCGATGGAATGACAGCAGATTGGGTAGATTTACCTTATAAATTTTTGCAAAAAGTATCAAATGATATAATAAATAAGGTGAAAGGCGTTAATAGAGTAGTGTACGACATTAGTTCAAAACCGCCAGCAACCATTGAATGGGAATAACAAAATAGTATAATAATGAAGAAGTTTTTAGGATTTTTTTTAGCGATACTTCTAACGAGCAGTGCAGCCATTGCGCAGGAATATAAAAATCATAAAGTATCTAGAGGAGAAACAGTAGAAAGTATTGCAGCGCAATACGATATTACTGTGGACGATATTATCAAACTGAATCCTGAGGCGCGAAATGGCGTGCGTAGAAATAGCATGCTTGTCATTCCTTCAAAATCTATCATTGAAGCAGATGCAGTAGATACAAATCTGACCTTTACCAATCATAAAGTTCGCAGAAAAGAAACATTGTATGGCATCGCAAAAAAATATGGTGTTACACAAGAAGATATCATAAAGTATAACGAAAAAGTAGCACGCGAGGGATTAAAGAAAGGCGATCGTATTGCCATTCCGCAATTTAAAGAAACACCCAAAGAAGTTGTAGAAGCTGTAGAAACGCCTAAAGGCGAAACAGAAACGACCGATCCTTCTTTTGAAATCTATATTGTAAAAGCTAAGGAAACCAAATGGGGAATTGCACATAGTTATGGTTTGACTATTGAAGAATTAGAAGCAATCAATCCTGAAATAAAAGACGGTTTGAAAATTGGACAAGAAATAAAATTGCCAATTCGTTCAGAAAAACCTGCAATTGCCAGTGTAGAAAACTATGTGTTTTACGATGTAAAACCAAAGCAAACCATGTATTCGCTTGAGCGCAAATTGGGCGTTACAGAAGCAGAATTACTTGCATTAAATCCGGCGTTAAAAGATGGACTCAAAGCAGGAATGGTGTTAAAGTTGCCTGTGACTAAAACAGAAGATGCCAACTTAGAAGTTGTAGATGCGGTGATTGTAGATAAATTCAATTTTCTAGAAAATGCAGATCCCGAAAATGTGTCAAACATTGTCATTATGTTGCCATTTAAGTTGGATGAAATGGAGCTAGATTCTATTGGTCAAACCAAAGAAAGACTCAAAAAAGATCGTTTGTTAAGATACGCAACAGACTTTTACACAGGTTCTTTGATGGCATTGGATTCTATTAAAAAACTAGGGTTTTCTGTGAATGTAAAAGTGATTGACAATGGTGGAAATAAAGCTAAAACGCTTGCAGCAGTTACCGAAAATGATTTTACAGATGTGCACGCAGTTATTGGTCCAATTTTAGATTCTTCTATTAATATTGTCGCTTCAGAATTGAAATCAGATGGAATTCCGGTTATTTCTCCATTAACGAACAAAAAGGTAGATCAAAGAAATGTATATCAAACCGTTCCAGATAAAAAATTATTGACGCAGCGAATGCTGGAATTCATGAAGAAAAATGGGCAAGATAAAAATGTCATCATTATCGCTGATAAAGACAAATCGGCGATCAAAGCGACCTTGCAATCCATTTTGCCAAATCATAAAATATTTAATCCTGCCGAAGGAAATTATATCAAACCTGATTTAATTCTTCCGTATTTAAGTGAAGAAGTCGAAAACTGGGTAATATTAGAAACAGACGATTTAACCTTAATTGCCAATGCAACTTCTGTTTTAAATTCGTATGCGACAAGCGAAAAGCGTAAGATTACACTCTTAACCACGAATAAAAACAGCAAATATGATGACAATGGAAGTATATACAATAGTCATTTGGCAAATTTGAATTTCCATTATCCATCAATTGGTAAGCCTTCATCATTAGACAATCCGTTTGTAAAAGAGTACAAAAATGAGTATGGAATTTCTCCAAGCAAAACAGCTACACGTGGATTTGATATTACATTTGACATTTTAGTGCGTTTGGCATACAATCAAAACTTGGCAAAAAGTGTGCGAACGGATACGGAAACTAGTTATGTAGAAAATAAATTTAAATATCGAAAAAAAGGCGGTTTCTTTAACGAAGGGATTTACATCGTAAAATATGACGGATTGGAAATTAAAGAAGCGAAATAACCAAAAATTCACACAAAAAATCATGACATCAAAAGTAACCTACACAGGAAGCCTTCGAACGGTTTCTACACATATAAAATCTGGAAATGAATTCATTACAGATGCACCTACAGACAATAATGGGAAAGGAGAAGCGTTTTCTCCTACAGATACTGTTGCGACAGGACTTGCAAGTTGTATGTTGACAGTGATGGGCATCAAAGCGGCACAACTAGGTGTGAATATGGAAAACACGACGGCAGAAGTCACCAAAACAATGGCGTCGGATCCGAGACGAATTTCAAAAATAGAGGTTCAAGTATATTTGCCTTTTGAAGCTGACAACAAAACCAAAAAAATTCTAGAAAACACTGCAAATACCTGTCCTGTACATTACAGTCTTCACCCAGATATTGAAAAGATTGTTGAATTTCATTGGAAATAAATGTATAAGCTTTTAGGAATACTTTGTCTGTTTTTTCTCGTGCAGAGCGATGAAACCATCACTTGGTCGCAACAATACAAGCTGCAGTGGGGAAACTTTGAAGGCGAACCCGATTTTGACTCAGATGCAGTGGCAATTACGGCTTCGGGTATTACGTATGGTTTGCGTATTAAAAGTTTTTCTAACAGTGACAAAATAGAGTACAAAACAGAGGTAAAAGCACATTTTTATCCCAGAGAATCGTGGTATTTAAAAGGACGTGTCAATGATACAGTGTTGGGGCACGAACAATTGCATTTTGATATTTCGGAACTGCATGCACGAAAATTTAGAAAGCGAATTGAAGAAGCCCAATTCACCAAAAACATTCAAGATGAAATTGCCAAAATCTATGATCAGGTGAACAAAGAATTGCGTGCCATGCAAGAATCCTATGACGATGGTTCGGACTACTCACGCGATTACGATGGACAAATAAAATGGCAAAACTTTATCGCCAAAGAACTTGATAGACTTCAAAAATACAAGTGATCTACAGCATTTATGACTGACTTTCCAAACAGAGAAACCCAGCAAAAACTTTTGATCGAATTGGCACATGCCAAAATGCCTTTCGGAAAATACAAAGACCAGTATTTGGTAGACTTACCTGAAGCCTATTTAGTTTGGTTTCAGCAAAAAGGCTTTCCCAAAGTCAAACTCGGACAACAATTACAACAAATGCTCGACATTAAAATCAATGGTTTGACACCTATGATTCGCAACATTCAGCGACAGTTTGAGAAATAGAAACATTTATATTAAATAGTAAGACAAATTTTATTTTAAGTAACTAACATTTGATTATTCACAGACAATACTTACCTAATTAAAAATATTTTCTCAAGAACCTTTTGATCAAGATAGAAGGTTAATCTTAAAAAATATTTCGATGATAATACTATTCTACTCAAGTAACAAACTAG
>JBCCLS010000308.1:0-4883 GCA_039026835.1 Bacteroidota bacterium
CTCGCACAAAGAAAAGAAACAAAAGAAAGTGCGCTTTTCCAGAGGTGTTTTTGCTTTTCTCTTTAGGGAGAAAACCAAAACTGTATGAATTTTTCTAAATTTCTTACAAGGCTTCAGAAATTTTTAACGAAAAATCCCTACTACACTGCGGAAAAGAAAACCACTGTGATGTTTTATTTTAATTTTACCTTTTAAGTTATCTAAAAAATACGTCGTACCAAATTTAAAAACTCTTCGCGTTTGTCGCGTGCTACAGGAATGGTTTTGTTGTTTTCTAGTATGATGTGATAGCCGTCTTTTTTGATGAATTGACTCATGTATTTTAAGTTGATCAAATACGAACGATGTGGCTTGTAGAAGATGGAACTTTCCATCAATTGATCTGAAAAATGTTTGAGCGTTTTAGTAATGAGTTCTACTTTTCCATTTTTCAAATATACTTTGGTATATACGCCATCCGCTTCAAACAAAATGATGTCTTCATGCGATACAAATAGAATACCTTTGGGAACTTCCAACGCAATTTTGTTGAGTGATAATTGCTTGAAGTTTTTCTCAATTTGTGAAAGTTTGTTGGTGATATTATTGGTTTCTATGGCTTTTTTTGCTTTTTGAACCGATACAATAAGCTCTTCACTATCAATGGGTTTTAACAAATAATCAATTGCAGAAAGCTTCAATGCTTCAATCGCATATTGATTGTACGCCGTGGTAAAAATAATTTGAAATGCAATCTGTTGTTCTTTAAAAAACGAAGCAATTTCCAATCCTGAATGTTCAGGCATTTCAATGTCTAGGAAAACAATTGCTGGTTGAAAAGCTTTGATTTCAGCAACGCCCGAAACCAAGTCAGCAGCTTCGCGAATGTCAGTAATTTCAGGACAATCTTCTTGTATGAGCGTGCGAAGTACACTGCGCGCTTTGTTTTCGTCATCTATAATTACTGCTTTCATGATTTTTTATTAGCTGTCCAAAACTACAATTTAATTTGATGTCGCTTTGTTTTTTTTAGTGAATGGTTTGTTTTTTTGAATGAATCGTTTGGCTAAAACACCAACGGAATGCTCACAGTTACTTTGGTGCCCAATGCATTATTTTCTGAATCTTTTTTGTCTTCTATGTGTAATTGTATCGGTTGTGTACGCGTTTTATTGAGCAATTCAATACGTTTGGCATTGGCAGCACTTGAGAACGATTTTGGATAGAATGCTTTTTTGTTATTGATCAATTCGGAAGCTTCTCGCCCAATGCCGTTATCATCAATGATACAGACTAATTTTTCGTGCGAAGCATCTAAGGCAATGGAAATAGCGAGCTTTCGGTTTTTCTTTTTGTGCAACAGTCCATGCTTGATGGCATTTTCTACATACGGTTGTAGCAAAAATGTTGGAATTGCTAGGTGTGGTGTTTCCAATGCATCATGAATATTGACTGTATACGCAAAGGAATCTTCAAAGCGATCTTTTTCTAATTCCAAATACAAATGCAGCGCTACCAATTCTTCTTCAAGAGAAATGACATCTTTCTGGCTGTGCTCTAAGTATAAACGAATTAAACGAGAAAATTTGACCAAATACGTTCGCGCTAGCTTTTTTTCATTGTTCAAAATATAATCCTGTATGGAGTTTAATGCATTGAAAATAAAATGTGGATTCATTTGGCTACGCAAACTTTCTAGCTTAAGGAAGATGTTTTCAAGCTCTTTATTTTGCTTGTCTAGCAACAACTGTTGCTTTTCTTGCAAGCGTTTGTTTTTATTCCGAAAATAATACCAAATTATTCCGCAAACACTCAACATAATGATCAAGTAAAACCACCATTTGGTATAAAAAACACCCAAAACTGTAAATTTTATTTCACGGATTTCTGATACTTGATCGCCCAATTTTGCACGTAATTGAAAGGTATACGTACCTTCTGCCAGTTTGTTATAGACGACTTTGTTACTCCGTGAAGTTTCCTGCTGCCACGCAACGCCTTTTACCAACGCTTCTTTGAGTCGATATTCATACCTAACCGTTTCATTAGACAGAAAACCATTGGTGTTGAAGGCAATTTCTATTTTTTCGTTGTAATAGGGAATGGTATATTCGTTTTGTAATGCCACCAAAGAGTCATTGATAATCAACGAAGTAAAGTATGGATTGAGATTTGTGGTGCTTTTTTCATTAAACACATTTTTAGAATCAAAGGAAAACAATTGGTTCAAAGTACTCACGTATACCTTTTCATCAATAATTTCCAATCCTGTAAATTCGTAGGATGGAATTCCTTGTTTTTTGGTTAGGTTTTGAAATTTCTGCGTTTCTAATTCCAATCGCTGTAAGCCTTTTTCGCCAGCAATCCAAAGGACATTATGTTGCACATCACTTTGCATAAAACTGTTGATATTGGTGAGCAAACCGTCGTTCATTGTGATATGTTGCACAACTTGATTGTCCCGTATTTGATAGATTCCGTTTTTAAACGACAAACACCACAAAGTACCATCTGCAGCAGCGATAATTTCTTTAATAAAGATAGAATTGCCGTTATGGGTGATTTCATTTTTCTGTAGATTTTTATCTAATACGTACAATCCTTTTACAGTCCCAAAATAACTATTGTTGTATTTAGGACTGTAATGACAACTGTACGATCGGACACGTTCGGTGTAATAGCGATGAATTTTATTGTTGGTCATATTTACAAGACTCGTCAATAAAATGGTTGAACCTGTCGCTAATAATACAGTGTCTTTACTAATGATTGCATGATCTTTTACCACGCCAGGATAGTAGGATTCTTGGAAATTGAGTATTTTGTTTTGAAACGTTAAGGATTGTAACGATTTGGTCGTTTGTAAATAATACAACGATTTTTGATCGTCATAAAAGAAATATTTTATATCCGCAACATCACTTTTGGCAAATGATTGTGTGTTATTTGTATCATGATTGAACATGTAGAATTCTTTTTGTTTTCCGATCAAAAACAACTCATTCGATGTTCCTTTTTGAAGCTTTCGAATTGTATTTCCGTTGGGAATTTGAAAATCTACATTCAATTTCAGATTGGGCACTACATAAACACCTTCATACAGCGTGGTAAACCATAGATTTCCTTTGCTATCTTTTAACACATCACTCACGCTTACATTGGGTAATAAACGTTGTTTTTCTACAAAATTTCCGTTTTCAATTGTATATACTTGTACGCCATTATCGGAAGCTACAAATAGTTCATTTTCTATCGATCTGATTTTATGAACCAATTTACTTTCAATGAAGGTTTTCGATATCACATTGATCTCATTCGCTTTGTTGATATCAAAGAGCGTATATTCTTCGGGAGCGTTTAAGTATCGTTTCATAAAGACATACTTTTCGCCGATTTTGTCTATGTAAAGAATGAGTCGTTCCTCAGAAGAGTAATTTAGTACTGTGGGTTTTCGTTGCAATTGAAAATGCTCGTCAATAGTAACCAAATTTCCGCCATTATCTATGAAACAGATGGTATCATTTAGGGTAAAGACTTCTGAGTTGAATAAGTACTCTTGTGAACTTTTTTCACTCAAAATTTCCTTCGTCTTTTTATCCATAATGATCAACTTTCGAATCGTAGATAAGATCAATAGGTCTTTGTGAAAATGAATGCGTGGCAAGCTGCCAGAAAAGTATTTTTTGAGATTGAAAAACAACTGCATTTTGCCATCTTTCACATAAAAAACCTGATTGGCCAAGTTGGTACACCAAATAACGTTATCAGCATCTTTTTGGAGAGAAAACACAGACAATCCAATTTGATCAGGATGCGAAAATAGTTTGAATTCATTGCCGTCGTAGCGATACAATCCTTTGTCGGCTGCCAACCAAATAAATCCTTGATCGTCTTCTAAAACATTGTAAAATTCTTTGTCGGGAAGTTTTTCTTTTTCTGTAAGATGTACAAATAGCGGTTGTTGCGCAGTTACTTTTGCAAAGGTAAAAAGGAGAAGGAACAAAAGAAGAAACCAGAATCGCATGTGTCAAAACTACAATTTTAAATGAGTTTTGAAACTTTTTTTTAGTGAACTGTTGGTATTTTAAGTTTTTCGGTACGAATTGCCTACTGTTTCGCTTCACATCTACACATTCTTCCTAAATTTTATTAGACCAGAAATATTATAGACTAAAATCCTCATCAAAAAGTGACAACATATGATTGTGGCCAGCTAGATCGTTTCTTTGAACTCCATGCTGAGTTTTGCCAGTAAAATCAATTCTGATTTGTTGACATCTGAAAAGCTTCCTGCAATTTTACCTGCAATTTTTAAAACAGTCTTTTTGATTTCTGGCGTAAATAGCGATTCATGTGTTCGCTTGTAAGTAACAAAGTCTTGGTAACACGCATCCACAGTGGCTTTATCAAAGTATAATATCTTAAAAGTGGTTGTAATTTGCTGTGCGATATCAATATCAGCATCCGAAATGCGCAAGTCGTCACGCATACCCAACAAGGAGATTTCGTTTTGCATGGTGTCAAACTCTACTCTTTTTATTTTTTTATCTGCCAATGCCATTGCATAGAATAACTTTCCTAACTGCTGATAAAAAACAACTGCCTTTTGTGCTGTTATGTTCATACGAAATGAATTGGATTACTTTTTAGATATAAATTTTATTCAAATAGAAATTATCTCATTTAGAAAATAAAATACAAATTACGACATTTCAGTTTTTTACTTTCGTTTTCTTTGCTCGCACAAAGAAAAGAAACAAAAGAAAGTGCGCTTTTCCAGAGGTATTTTTGCTTTTTCTTTTTAGAGAAAAACCAAAACCGCATGAATTTTTCTAAATTTCTTCCAAGGTTTCAGAAATTTTTAACGAAAAACTCATACTACACTGCGGAAAAGAAAAATCCAC
>JBCCLS010000309.1:0-4854 GCA_039026835.1 Bacteroidota bacterium
AATAAAAACGTTCGAATATTCATAAATGGAAGTTTCATTAAAAAAGCATCAAAATTAAAGCCAAACAAGCTAAATTTACAATTATCAGAAAAAGTTTAAATATTTTTACAAAAATACCGTAAAACTAAGACGAATCAGAAGACTTTTTGTGACAAATCTCTACAATTATAAACTTGATTGTAAGCATTATTTTAAATGTAAATTGGTATTAGTAAATCATCACATTTCTTACGATATTAGCAGACTCAATATAAGAAAATATGATGCATGATTGTATTTCAATAACTGGCTTGGGTTCGGTATCTCCTTTGGGATATACACAAGCTGAAATTTGGAAACAGTATACCCGCAACGCTCATTGTTTTCAGCAGGAAACAATTCAACATAAAAAAATAGATACTGCGCCACTTTCTACAGCAGCTGTTGCAGCAATCGATGAATTAAAAAATTCCAACGCCAAGTACAAAAACCTAGATAACAGTGTTTTGTATGCCATACTAGCATCTCGAATTGCTACTGAAAATGCAGGTTGGCAAACCGACAGCAATTTTGGAATTAACATTGGTTCTTCACGCGGTGCGACTACACTTTTTGAAAAATACCACAAAAACTTTTTGGAAAGTCAACATGCTGAAACACTAAGTTCGCCCACAACGACATTAGGTAACATTTCGTCATGGGTGGCACACGATTTACAAACTAGCGGACCGCAAATCTCACATTCCATTACCTGTTCTACCGCATTGCATGCGTTACTGAACGGAATTGCTTGGTTGCAGTCGGGAATGACTTCAAAATTTTTAGTTGGGGGAAGCGAAGCACCACTGACGCCATTTACCATAGCACAAATGCAAGCGTTGCACATTTATGCAAAAAAAGAAGCAGTCTATCCTTGTCTTTCTTTAGACTTAGAAAAAAAGCGAAACACTATGATTTTAGGCGAAGGCGCTGCTGCTATCTGTTTGGAAAAAGGTATGCATCCCAACGCATTGGCAAAAATTAGAGGTATTGGGTATGCAACAGAAATTTTAACCCATAACACTTCTATTTCGGCAGAAGGCATCTGTTTTGAAAAGTCAATGCGCATGGCATTGCAAAATCATGCATTGGAAGAAATTGACGCCATTGTATTGCATGCGCCAGGAACTATTAAAGGTGATTTGGCAGAATATCAAGCCATCAAAAAAATATTTTGTAACGAAATTCCAAGTTTGACTACGAATAAATGGAAAATAGGTCACACTTTTGGAGCTTCAGGAATGTTAAGTGTAGAATTAGCAATTCTCATGATACAGCATCAACAATTCATATCAATTCCGTATCTTGAAAAAAGAAAAACACCGAAACAACTAAATAAAATTTTAGTCAATGCGGTTGGATTTGGTGGAAATGCTGTCTCGGTATTGCTAACCAAAGACTAAAATCAACATAAATTAACACATTAAAAACCGTATGCCATGGGAGATTGGTTTTCAGCATTAACAACTTTTGAAAAATCGTATTGGATCATCGCTGCCGTATCATCAACCATTTTTGTGGTGGTGCTCATCTCTACATTTTTAATTGGAGATGCAGATGCAGATGGTGATGTAGACGCTGATATTGAAGGTGATACAGGAATTGGTTTCCAGTTTTTTACCTTTAAAAATTTAGTAGCTTTCTTTACTATTTTTAGTTGGGCAGGAATTTCATGTCTCAATGCAGGTTACGGAAAAGGTGTGACACTTCTTGTATCAATACTATCAGGAATCGCTATGATGTTTGTAATGGCATCGCTCATTTACTATATCAACAAATTAGTAAGCAGCGGTACTATGAAACTCGAAAACGCGATTGGAAATGTAGGTGAAGTATACCTAACCATTGGTGCCAATCGTTCCAAAATAGGAAAAGTACATGTCAATGTACAAGGCGCTTTGCGCGAATTAGACGCGCTTGCAGATAGTAATGAAACACTCAAAACAGGAACTGTTGTCGAAGTCAAAGACATTACAGGAACTGGAATATTAATCGTACAACCAATAAACAAAAACAATTATGACGAAACTCCTCTTATTGCAAGACAATAATGGTTTTGCTAACTCTCTTTCAGACAGTTCTAGCTTAATCTTATTTGTCTTTGTAGGACTTTTTATCTTTCTTTTAATTACCATATTTATACGCAGGTACAAGCGTTGTCCATCCGACAGAATCTTAGTAGTATATGGAAAAGTAGGCGGCGGACAATCTGCCAAATGTATTCACGGTGGTGCCGCATTTATTTTGCCAGTAATTCAAGATTATGAATATCTTGACTTAACGCCAATTTCCATAGAAGTAAACTTGGTAAATGCCTTAAGTAAGCAAAATATTCGTGTGAATGTACCGTCTCGCTTTACGATTGGTATTTCTACAGAACCAGGTGTGATGCAAAATGCCGCAGAGCGTTTACTTGGGTTAGGGCAGAATGAAATTCAAGAATTGGCACAGGAAATCATATTTGGTCAGCTACGTTTGGTTGTGGCCTCAATGGACATCGAAGAAATCAACTCTGATAGAGATAAATTCTTATCCAACATTTCCGAAAGTGTGGAATCGGAATTAAAGAAAGTAGGTTTAAAATTGATCAACGTAAACATTACAGATATCGTTGACGAATCAGGATATATTGAAGCACTTGGTAAAGAAGCTGCTGCACATGCGATCAACGCAGCACGTAAATCGGTTGCAGAAAAAAATAGAGATGGTGCGATTGGGGAAGCAAATGCTTCGCAAGATGAGCGTACACAAGTAGCTGCTGCTAACGCAAAAGCAGTCGACGGAGAAAACAAAGCGAAAATTGAAGTAGCAAACTCCGATTCCTTACGTAGACAGCGCGAAGCAGAAGCAGAACGTGTGGCGATTGCAGCAGAAAAAGTACAAGCAGCAAAAGCATTAGAAGAATCGTATGCAGCTGAGCGTGAAGCGGAATTGGCAAGGGCAGAAAGAGAACGCTCTTCGCAACAAGCCGATGTCATTGTCCCTGCGGAGATTGACAAACGCAAAGTAGAAATTGACGCTGAAGCGGAAGCAGAACGCATTCGTAGAAAAGCAAAGGGTGAAGCAGATGCAATCTTGTTCAAAGCGCAAGCAGAAGCAGAAGGTTTATACGAAGTCTTAACGAAGCAAGCTGCTGGTTTAGATCAAATTGTAAAAGCAGCCGGAAACGATTCAAAAGATGCTGTATTATTACTAATTGCAGATAAATTACCAGAATTGGTAAAAACACAAGCAGAAGCGATTAAAAATATCAAAATTGATAAAGTCACCGTTTGGGAAAATGGTGGAGCAAAAGATGGCAAAACATCTACCTCCAACTTTATCGCAGGCATGTACAAAGCCGTTCCGCCATTGCAAGACATGTTTAACATGGCCGGAATGGAATTGCCAGAATATTTAAAAGGAAAAGATGTAACTAATGGTACAACTGCTGAAGAAACCACTTCGGAAGATATCACGGAAGAATAATCTTTTCTAATAAAGCTAGAGACTGTCTAAAAAGAACAAAATCGTCAAACCGAATCTATACTGAATTTATTTCAGTATCAAGCTCAGAATGACGTTCTAAATACTTTTTTAGACAGTTTTTTTTAATTTCAAGAATACAATATGCGTAAAAACAACATTATTTTTAAGCGAAAAGTGCCGATTATGCGCTATGTGTTTGGTGTTGCTTTTTTCTTTATGGGAATTGCTTGGCTGTTGACAGGAAATTTATTTGGAATGATTTTTTGTGGAATGTCCATCTTCTTTTTCAACAGAGATGGTTCGGAAATTGAACTGGATATTCAGCGCTACAGAACATTTGTAGAATTATTTGGCTTTCGGTTTGGAAAATGGCAAGATTTGCCAGAAATTGAATATGTTTCTGTGTTTAGTACGACCGAATCTGCCAAAGTGCGCGCACTTACGGCAGAAGCAACTATAAAAAATGATATTATTGTACTTAATTTGTTTTACAATGGAAATCATCGCATCAAAGCCTACGCTACAACCAGTAAAGAAGATGCATTTAAAACCGCAAAACAAATTGCAGAACGATTAAAAATTGATATTTTAGATGCTACAGAAGCAGAATCTAAATGGATATAACTATTTTTGTCACCAAACTAACTTTTTTATGAGCAACATACGACACAATTGGACGAAAGAAGAAATCTTAGCAATCTACAACAAACCGATGATGGAGTTGTTATATGAAGCAGCGACAATTCACAGGCTACATCACGATCCAAATACAGTTCAAGTATCTACCTTGTTATCTATAAAAACAGGTGGTTGTTCGGAAGATTGTGGATATTGTCCACAAGCCGCTCGTTATCATACAAACGTTGAAGGAAATGATTTGATGAGAGTTTCTCATGTAAAAGCACAAGCGCTGCGTGCCAAAGCATCAGGAAGTTCACGTGTATGTATGGGTGCTGCATGGCGAAATGTAAAAGACGGTCCTGAGTTTGATCAAGTGTTGGAAATGGTGCGTACTATTAACAAGTTAGACATGGAAGTATGCTGTACACTGGGAATGGTCACCGAAAATCAAGCAAAACGTTTGGCAGAAGCTGGATTGTACGCATACAATCACAATTTAGACTCATCCGAAGAATATTATAAAGAAGTGATCTCTACACGTGGGTATGAAGATCGTTTGGAAACCATTGAAAATGTGCGTAAAACGAATGTAACCGTATGTAGTGGTGGAATTATTGGAATGGGAGAATCTACCGAAGATAGAGCGGGAATGTTAGTTGCTTTATCTACCTTAAATCCTCAACCAGAATCAGTGCCAATCAATGCGTTGGTAGCTGTTGAAGGAACGCCTTTAGAAGATGAAAAACC
>JBCCLS010000310.1:0-4850 GCA_039026835.1 Bacteroidota bacterium
GTTGGGGATATCAATTGACAGGATATTTTGCACCAACCTCGCGATTTGGCTATACAGAAGAATTCAAATTATTGGTAGATAAACTACATCAAAACGATATCGGAAGCATCTTCTGGAAAGTGCGACGGTACCCAATCCAAGATGATTCCGATATCGTTTTGATGTAGTTTATCTACCAATAATTTGAATTCTTCTGGATAGCCAAATCGCGAGGTTGGTGCAAAATATCCTGTCAATTGATATCCCCAACTTGGATCGTACGGATATTCCATGACGGGCATCAATTCTACATGTGTAAAGTTCATCTCTTTTACATACGCAACCAATTCGTCTGCCAATTCGGTATAACTTAGAAAACGATTTTCTTCTTGTTTGCGCTTCCACGAACCTAAATGCACTTCGTACACTGAATACGGAGCATCCAATGCATTGTGCTTTTTACGTTTTGTCATCCAATCTTTATCATCCCACTTATGATCTGCATTCCAAACAATAGAAGCTGTTTTTGGCGGATGCTCACAACGACGCGCATATGGATCGGCTTTTTCCGTTTTGATGTCATTGTGATGACTTTGAATCTTGTATTTATACACACTTCCTTTTCCGACATTCGGTATGAATCCTTCCCAAATTCCACTTGCATCCCAACGTACATTGAGTTGGTGCTCTCCTTCTATCCAATAGTTAAAATCACCGATAACTGAAACTGTTTTGGCACTTGGCGCCCAAACTGCAAAATAAGTTCCTTCTACACCATCTAAAGTGATCATGTGAGAACCAAATTTTTCATAGAGTTTGTAATGTTTTCCAGCTTTGAATAGATTGATGTCGAAATCGGAGAACAGACTGTGTGGAATTACTTTTGCCATAAATGATTAGTGATTGATAATGTTTGAGATTCCTTTGAGTGGAATGACTGCCCAAAGCGGTCGTGAATTGAGTTCGTACCCAAGTTCGTAGATCGCTTTTTCGAGCAATGAATATTTTAATAAAAAGATGCGCTCTTGACTGTAGCCAATGTTGAGATTGGCATCTTGAATTTTTTCTATGTATGTTTTTAAGAACACGCCAATAAAGTATGTGTATAACAATTCGCCTGCTTCAAAAAGTTCTTCTTGCTGATATTTGTACTTGTCATTATGATTGAAAATGGTAGCATAAATCGCATAGTGAAAGCTTCTGAACAGTCCTGCAACATCTTTTAATGGCGGCTGTTTTACCTTCCGATCGCGAATGGTACTTTCGGGTTCTCCTTCGAAGTCTAGAATAAAGAAATCATCATCTTTGACTAAGATTTGTCCTAAGTGATAATCGCCGTGTACACGAATACGTTCGCTTTTCAATTTTGTCCAATCAAAATTGACCAAACGCTTACGAATGCAATTCTTTTTGTCTAAAAATTGATTGGCTAAATCCAACGACAAGCCTTCCAACTTGTGTAAATTGTTTTCTACTGTATTGAGTCGATTTTGGAATTGATAGAGCAATCTATTTTTCAACCAAACGGTATAATCGCCATTGAAATGTGTGGGCGTAAAGGCTGTTTCTTCAAACTCACTTCCCAACGCTACGTGCATTTCTGCTGTACGTGTTGCCAGTTTTTGAACTTTCAGGAATAAATTTAATCCAACCCAATCAATAATTTGCGGCGGCACATCGCGAATGCTTAATCGCTCAAATAATTCAGTTTTTGGTAACTGCTGTACGTTGATTTTTTTGGTTTCTAATGTTAAGAATACCTTGTCTAATTCCTTCAGCATATAATCCCACGCATCGCCTTCATTGGGCACCATTTGCTGCATGAGTCCAATGGTAATGTTTTCCTTTTCATTATCCACAATGCTCAGACTTCCCAGATAGGCTGGCGTGTTTTTGAAGTTTTTCTTTTCTGATAAAAATCGACTCATTTCATAGTCAGGATTTTTATTTGCGTAAATTCTTCTGAAAAATTTCAACACAAAACGTTCGTTGTACACAATAGAGGTATTGCTTTGCTCCAAGCCCATGAAGCGCGACGATTTGTATGCGTCGTTTAATAAGGCACTTTTATGATATTGTACGCGTGTTTGATCGTTTGGAAGTGCTGTCAAAATACGTTCAAATACCAGTTTTCGAAAGGCTTCCAAGTTGATAGCGTCAATGATATATCCTTCCTGATCTTTGATGCTGATTGGCAAAATACGATCTTCTTTGGCAAAACTTTCATCTGATACAAATGCGATCGGTAAAAAATAATGCTGATAGAATGCTTCCACAAAATTGACTTCTAAGATGAGTCCGTAGTAGACTTCGCCATGTTGTTGAATGCGGAAATATTCCGACAGTTCAATGTATTTTAATTTGCTGGCTTTTCCACCATACCAACGTTGCTTGATGATATAATCTTCCAATACGTCTGAAAGAAATGCTTTGACAAAGTTTTTGTTTTCGAGCAATTCTTCCCAGGCATCGTTAAAATTATAGTGTGCTTTGGTTTTGGTGGTTTTTTTAGTCATGGTCAGCAGGTTTTATCTCTATTTATTGATTTTAAAGATATGAAACGGCAACGTAGGATGCAATTCTATAAAATTCCATTCGTCATACCAATTGTAACTGTTGCCCGTAATTAAGTCACGCACCTCCACTTTGTGTCCTTGATGAACACCCAAATCCTGCAATGGCATTTGTACCATTCCTTGCTGCATATAGTGATGATCTAAGCTGATTACTACGAGCACTTCGCTTGTTTTGTCTTGATTCCACTTGTAAAACCCGATAAGGTTTTCATTTTCAATATGACAGAATTTGATGTTGTTGGTTTGTTGCAACGCTTCATGCTCGTGACGAATATGATTGATGCGCGAAATTAAGGTTGTGAGTTTGTTTTCTTTGAACCAATCGTAGTGACATAGCTGAAACTTCTCAGACATGTAATATTCTTCCTTTCCTGGAATGGCTTCGTCAATCATTTGTTCAAACACAGGTCCGTAAATTCCAATATTAGAACACAACGTCGCTGCCAAAGCGTAGCGCTGAATGTACTTGGATTCGTTGGCTCCTTGCAAGTGATACGGATTAATGTCTGGTGTATTTGGCCAGAAATTTGGACGCATGTATTCCTTTTGGTCAGTTTGTGTCAACTCCGTCATGTATTCCGTTAATTCATGCTTAGTATTACGCCAAGTAAAGTAGGTATACGATTGTGTGTACCCTTGTTTTGCCAATTGTTGCATTACTTTTGGTTTGGTAAACGCTTCCGCGAGAAAAATCACATCTGGAAATTTCTTTTTGATTTGGGCAATAATCCAATTCCAAAAGTAGTACGGTTTTGTATGCGGATTGTCTACTCGGAATACGCGTACGCCACACTCTATCCAAACGAGTAGAATGTCTAAACATTCTTTCCACAGATTTTTATAGTCTTCACTTTCCCAATAAATTGGTAGAATATCTTGGTACTTTTTTGGTGGATTTTCAGCGTATTGAACCGTTCCATCAGGACGCCATTTGAACCAATCTGGATGCGACGTTACCCATGGATGGTCAGGAGCTGCTTGCAATGCATAATCCATCGCGATTTCAATGCCGTGCTCTTTGGCTTTGGTGATCAATGCTTTAAAATCATCTTTGGTTCCTAATTCTGGATGAATGTCTTTATGGCCGCCGTGTTGTGAGCCAATTCCCCACGCAGAACCTACATCACCTTTTTTAGCTTCTGTTGTGTTGTTTTTTCCTTTTCGATTGACTTCTCCAATTGGATGTACTGGTGGAAAGTATAACGTATCAAATCCCATGTTTGCAATACGTCCTAAGAGACGTTCGCAATCTTTGAATGTTCCGTGTTTTCCTTCCGTTTCACTCGCTGAACGCGGAAAAAATTCATACCATGTACTGAACTGTGCTTTTTTACGATCAACATAAATTTGCAAATCGTGTGACGTATTTGCCAGATGTTTTTCAGGATACTTTAGGAAGATTTCGTGTAAACGTGCACTTTTGGCTGCTGTTATCGCTTTTTCATATTGATTGGCATTTTTGAACGCTTCCATGCATTCGCTGAGGTATTCTTTTTCTTCTTTGTTGGCTTTTTTGAGTAATGGCTTTAATAGTTCAACTCCTTCAAGCAATTCCGAGACAATGTGTTGATTGTCGTCAATTTTTCGTTCAGCTCCATGTTGCCAGTTCAATGCATAATCTACCCAACCTTCTACTTTGTAGGTATACAATCCTTGCTTTTCTACAATAAATGAAGCTTGCCATTCGTCGTTTCCAAGTTCGTGCATGCGCGCTTCTTTCCAAGTACGCTCTTTTTCATGTTTGTACAATACGGAAGCAGCAATTACATCATGTCCATCTACTAGTACATGTGCATTTACGATTACAATTTCGTTTACCACTCGTTTGATAAAAAATTCACCTCCATTTAATTGTGGTGAAATATGATCGATCACAACACGTCTCTGATTTTGCATTTTTCGGAATTATTTGCGTTTTAATTTTCGAAATTAGTAAAATAAATGGCAATTCCCCTACCCAATTAACGATTATGTTAGGAATTGCAAAACTACAACGTTTGCGTGTTGATTATTAAATTGTTAAATGATAAAAAGTTGATTTTTTGTTGAAATTTAGGTTGGCGTAAAATGATAAAACATTGGCTTTTATAGTCAAAAAATCCGTAGAGTGTCTTCATAGTTTTGTTGTATCTAACAAACAAATTATAAAAACAATGAAAACAATCAATTTAAAGAGAGTCGTAGGTTCAAGTCTTTTGGTGTATGTTATTGGGATTACATTTTATATTGGATCGTACTACATACCAATACTAGAAAATCCAGAACTTCAATCAAATATTATATTGGCTATTGCGA
>JBCCLS010000311.1:0-4841 GCA_039026835.1 Bacteroidota bacterium
GTCCCAAAAAGTGCGAGTGTTGCCACATTTAAAAGTGTATTGGGTTATGGGAAATGGACTTGGTTGTCGAGTACCATATTAATTTTCAACGCACATACCGACAAGTGGATTGTTAGTGCGATTCTTGGACTAAAAGTATTTGGATATTATTCCATTGGTGTGTCGGTACTGAATCAATTAAAAACGATTTTTACGTCTTCTGTATCTTGGATTTTTCCAAAAATATCAAGTGGAAAATTGTCCGATAAAGAAAAAGCAAGCATGCACTTAAAACTCACCTTGTTTGCTTCCCTCATTGGATTGGTGACCAGTTTTGTATTGGTTAAAATAGATTTTTTCTTTTTAATGTGGTTGGGAAAAGAAACCTTTGAAAATAGCAAACTGTTTTTACATTTATTTCTATTTCTACTGCCTGTGTGGCTTATTTCATCAGCTTCTTTTTACTATTTATTGGGGCTGGGCATCGTTAAAAAGAAATTTTATGCAGATTTATTTGTGTTTTTAACAAAAATAACGGTAACCTTTGTAGCTTTGCTCAAACTGGATTACGAGCGATGGCCAATTTTATTTGTCATTCCGATTATGATAGAATTGCTGTTATTTACCGTGCTCGTACACCAAAAAAGTAAACTCAAGCTTTTATATGTAGCCCTGTTTGTACTATTTAATCTTTTAGTATTGACCTTAAGATTTAATAATATTTTATAAAAAAAGGAACAGTATAGATGTACAAAAATATAAGACATTTTAATCTTTTTGTAGGACTGGTAATCTCCTTATTTTTCTTCCCTTCCATTACTTTTGGAACTATTGAAGCCGAAGTATTTCCTTGGGGAATTATGTTATCAGGGTTGATTCTGTACAAACAAAAAAAAATCAATGCGTACTTTGTTTTATTTCTCACCGCATTACTCTTAAATATTGTCCTTTTCTCAATCATAAACATTACTGACTTACGAATACCTGAGGTCATTCGTTCGTGTTTGGCATATTTAAATAGTGCTATCTGTTTTGTAGCATTTTACCAGGCTTCTGAAAATTCTATTTTGAAAACTATCCGATTGGTAAAATCAATTTTTATCTTTTTGCTTGTGTTGGGAATTCTTCAGGCGTATGGTTTTATCGGTTTTTTAGATCCAATATTCAAATTTCTAATTCCGAGAGCAAGTTCCGAATCATTGGCGCACGTATGGCGAGGTGTTACTTTACTATCTACAGAGCCAGCAAGAGCAGGTGTGAGTCTTACATTTTTATACATAGTTGTACGAACAGTATATATTAAAAAGCGAAAAATACTGATCGATTTCCTGTTCTTGGTATACATGCTCATTATCCTCAAGTCCATCATGGCATTGAGTATCTACATCATATATTTAGTATTTGTATATCGATTCCGATTGGTAAAAGTGATCATTGCAGGTGCTGTGTTTCTACTTTTCATGGATACATATAGTGGAAGTGGACGTGCTTTTCAAATGGTTAAAAAATTACAGAAGCAAGAAAGTTTTGAAGATGCCCAAATGGTTGTGATTGACTTAGCAGGTCCGCGAATCATTTCTATCTATTCGTCGTGGTTGTACAGCTCAGATAACGTACTTGGAGGCGGAATTGGTCGTTGGCGTACTACATCCGTAGAAGCATTAAAGATGACCAAAATGGATTTTAGTAAAATCAATTACTTCAAATTCAAAGGAGATTCCAAACCCATCCCAATTCGATCAAGTGGATATGTGTCCAATTTGGTGCTAGATACGGGCTATTTTGGTGTATTTATATTTCTCATCTTTGTTCTTTCCATCTTAAAAAGGTTTTGGAGAGTTGACGATGATTCTAAAAATATCATTTTAATTTTCCTCTTTAAAATACTATTCATCGGTTCTGTTGGACCGCCAGTAGCTTGGATAGCTGCGATCATAACCTTAAAATATATATCGTACAAAAAAAATTACCTATTAAACAGCACTTCATAAGTGACAAAAACACGCTATAACAAGTACCATACCTTTAATGTAGCACTTTGTTGAAATATAAGCAGTTGATTTTCAATTTTTTTACTTTCTTTGCGGTCGCAAATATGTATTGAGCTTCAACATGTCACTTACTGTCTGAAAAATGTCTTATGAAAAATACGAATCCATATCCTGAGTTTTCTGTTTCCATGTCAGTGTATAAAAATGACGATCCTACTTTTTTTTATGAAGCAGTACAGAGTGTGTTGAACCAAACGGTGATGCCGCAGGAAGTAATAATCGTGATTGACGGATACATTCCAGATGAAACAGAAACGATTCTCCAAGATTTTAAAAAAGCGCATGACATCATTAAAATTGTTCGCCTAGAAAAAAATATGGGACACGGTCATGCCAGAAATATTGGATTGCGAAACAGCAAACACGATTATGTAGCATTGATGGATAGCGATGACATTTGCAGAAACAACAGGTTTGAATTGCAACTAAATTATTTTGCAGCAAATCCAGACACAAGCATTGTAGGGGGAACGATTGAAGAATTTTTAATGGTTCCTGAAAACAAATTGCTCAAACGAAAACTTCCAAGTACAGACACAGACATAAAAAACTATATGAAATATCGCTGTCCGTTCAACCAAATGACAGTGATGTTTAAAAAGAAAGATGTGCTTGAAGCTGGCGGCTATTTAGATTGGTTTTGTAACGAAGACTACTATTTGTGGGTACGAATGGCAGAAAAAAAGTTTACATTTCACAACCTAGAAGAAGTACTTGTAGATGTACGCGTAAATGAGAATTTTTATGACAGACGCGGCGGCTATAAATATTTTAAAAGTGAAGCAAAACTCCAAAAACTCATGTACAGTAAAGGAATCATAAGCCTTCCTGTATTAGTTTGGAATATTTTGATTAGATTTGCCGTCCAAGTAATTATGCCTAATAGACTGAGAGAATATTTTTTCATGAAATTCACAAGGTCCAAATAATAAATAAATGAAGATGAGAACAGTAGGATACACTTCCGGTGTTTTTGATATGTTTCACGTAGGACATTTAAACATACTTAGACAAGCAAAAGAACACTGTGACTACCTCATTGTTGCAGTAAGTACTGATGAACTTGTGTCATCATACAAAGGAAAAACTCCTGTAATTCCATTAGAAGACCGAATGGAAATCATCAGCGCTATCAAATATGTAGATGAGGTTGTGGTACAAGAAAACAGAGATAAAATAGACGCCTTTAACAGAATAAAGTTTGACGTAATGTTTGTCGGTGATGACTGGAAAGGGAACAAGCTTTTTGTCGAAGTAGAAAATCACTTGAATGCCAACGGTGCTCGAATTCATTTCTTTCCGTACACACAAAAAATATCCTCTACCAAACTAAGAACCATTTTAGTTAATGATAAAATCAAAGGGTAATGGATTTTACATACAGTCAGCTTCAAAAAATCTGTGCTGAAGTAGTAAAGATCAAAAAAACGATCACAGCGCAAGAAATTCCAAATGCTATTGACGATTCTTGGGTGATCTTTAAACACGATGTAGAAACCAATGTGGAAAAAGCCCTTAAAATGGCTACCATAGAAGCGGAACACGGCATCAAAGCTACCTATTATGTACAAGGTTATTTGTTGGAAGACAATGTTGCGGCGCTTCAAAAAATTGCAGACTTAGGACACGAAGTTACCTATCATTACGATGTACTTGACGCCAACAAAGGTGATTACACAGCGGCCAGACAAGAATTTGTTGACTATGTAAACGCTTTTGAAAAACACGGTTTCAAAGTAAATACCATCTGTCCACACGGAAATCCAGTAATGATCAGAAATGGTTGGAACTCAAACAAAGATTTCTTCAGAAAAAAGGAAATTGCTGAAGAGTTTAATACCATGTTAGATGTAGTAGTACAATTACCAACACTGCTCAACGGCCCATACACGTACATTTCAGATGCTGGTTTCCAGTTTCAAATCATACGTAATGTCGAAAACAACGACATTAAAAATGACGGAGATATCCATATCAATTCGATTCAAGATTTTGTAAAAATCATTCAAGAGAATCAAAAAATAATATTCAGCACGCACCCTCATCGCTGGAAACAATCGAAAATAGCCACGGTTATCAATAAACTTAAATTCAAACTTGTACGCTCGGTTGCGGTTTTCCTCGCAAAAAGCCCTGCCATCAAAAAGATTTTAAGTAGATTTTATTATTTGGCAAAAAAGATATGATCCATGACAGACAAGGAACTAAAGCAGATTCACAACAAGATTCTTGAAATAGTTATTTATTTTGATAATTTCTGCAAAGAAAATCAAATCACCTACTATTTAATGGGAGGAACTGCCTTAGGCGCCATTCGTCACAAAGGATTTATCCCTTGGGATGATGATTTTGATGTCTTTATGGATGCTGAAAACTATACCAAATTCCGAAAAGTCATCAAAGAAAAAATAGATTCTGAAACCTATTATTTTCAAGAAGAAGACACGAAGGAATGGCCTATGTTTTTTAGCAAACTAAAAATGCATGGTACTACGTACATTGAAAAAGATGTAAGACACCGAAAAGATATGCATCACGGATTGTTTTTAGACATTATGCCGTTAAACAATGTGGCTACGTCAAAAACAGCGCGATACCTTCAATACTTAGCAGCAAGAATTGCCAATACAAGAGCGTTGATAGATAAAGGATACGATACTGACAGCACAGTCAAAAAAATAGCATTGCAGCTATCAAAAATCATTGTTACTCCATTTGTAAAACGAAAATTGGTACAATACGTTCGACGCTATAATAAAAAGAACACCGAATATGTAGGTCACTTTTTTGGAAGAGCTCGATTCGACAAAA
>JBCCLS010000312.1:0-4829 GCA_039026835.1 Bacteroidota bacterium
AAATTTCAAAAATAGAATCAGAACCTTTTATTTGTCCCAATGCACTGTTACTCGGCACAGAAATAAGTTTTACTTCCAAAATCCCTGTTTCCGTTGACAAATCGCCTACATAGCGCAGTACATGATTTTCCTGCTGATTTGCCTTGATAAGCCTGTAAGTTTGATCTAAATCTGTGACATTTTTTTTGAATTCTGATACACTAATCGATTGCAAATGTCCTGGCAATAAGTTTTGAATGATAATGTCTGAAAATTCATGTTTCAAATCCAATTCTCTAGCCAAAATTAACAGTTTTCGTGCCACGTCATTTCCCGATAAATCTTCACGTGCATCGGGTTCGGTATAGCCTTTAGTTTCTGCCTGTTTTAATACTGTACTAAACTCAATATCTTCCACCGAAAATGTATTAAAAAGATAACTTAGCGAACCTGAAAAGACACCGCGGATTTTGTTTATTTTTTCACCCGATTTATGCAATAATTTAATAGTATCAATCAATGGCAATCCAGCTCCAACATTGGTTTCGTACAAATAGTTTTTTTGGTGCTTTTTAAGTTCGTTTCGCAACGTCTCATAAAATGAGTACTCGACCGTATTAGCAATTTTATTTGCCGAAACCAAATCGAAGCCATTATTAACTAAACTTATGTAATTATTAATGAAATCTTTGCTGGCAGTAGTATCTACTGCGATTAAATTTTCTAGATGGTGATTTTTTGAATAATCAATGATTTGCTGTACAGTGTATGCTACTTTTTCTTTTGGAAAGGTTTCACGCCACTTATCAGCAATGCCATTTTTGTCTAAATATACATGCTGCGAATCCGCAACTGCAAATACATTTAACTTGATATTATTTTTGTGTAATATGTCTTGCTTGCTCTGAATAATTTGATCGAGCAATGTACCGCCGACCAAGCCTTTTCCAAAGACCGCAATGTTTATTTTCTTGGAGATTCCAAAAATTTGACCGTGAATTACGTTGATGGCTTTGTGTAATTGTGATTCTTTAACCACCAAACTCACGTTTTTACCTGAAACTGTATTGTTGAATAAAATCGGAACGATTTGATTTTTGATCAATGCATTGTACGGCTTGTGAAATTCACTCAAATCTTGTCCAATGATAGAAATTACAGATACATCATCAATGACAGAAATTTTATTGACATCATTGGTATAAAAATCATCTTCAAACTCTCTTTCCAGCGCTGCCGCTGCTTTGGAAGCTTTGTCGGCATCTACAACCAAACCAATACCACGCTCCGATGAACCTTGCGAAATGATACTTACATTGATGTCATTTTCGCCCATAGTTCTAAAAATTCGAGCATCGACACCAACGCGTCCGAGCAAACCTCTACCTTCTAAATTTACCAACGCCACATGCTCCATCACAGAGATCGACTTAATGCCTGTTGTTTTGGTTTTTTGCTTGATAATGGTTCCTTCATCCGAACTGTTGAACGTATTTAAAATACGCAATGGAATGTTTTTTTCAATCAGTGGCACCATGGTTTTAGCATGTAAAATAGTAGCACCAAAGGTTGCTAATTCATTGGCTTCGTTAAATGATAACTCTGAGATTTTTCGCGCATCAGCGACTAAATCAGGATTTGCTGTAAAAATTCCATCAACATGTGTGTAATTTTGCAACTCTTCCGCATCTAAAAAGTTAGCCAATAACGCCGCCGTATAATTGCTTCCATTACGCCCTAAAGTAGTAGTTTCATTCTTTTCATTAGAACCTATAAATCCAGTAACAATGTTTACTGTTGTGCCATTATGTGATTTAAAATGATTGACTACATTTCTGCGAGAAACAGTATCTAACGGACGTGCATTTCCAAAAGCATCGTCTGTTTTTATCAGGTTTCGAGTGTCTGTAAAATGTGCGTTGACACCTTCTTTTTTGAGTAAATTGGTGACCAATTTCGCGGAAATTAATTCTCCTTGCGACACGACTTGATCTTTTATTTTTTCACTGTAATCTCCTAGTAAGGTAACACCTTGGAATAAATTTTCGAGCGTTGTAAATTCTTCTGAAAAATCTATAGAACGATCTATTTGACTTTGATACGCTTTAAAAGCTGTTAATTGCTCATGATACGATTCTTTACGAATGGCTTTTTCGAGCATTTCTAGCAGTTCATCTGTAGCATTTCCGCGTGCTGATAAAACAACCGCAATATCTTCTTGCTGTGCAGCTTTTTGTTTTATGATTTGAATGGCAGATTTGATGCCTTTTCCATTGGCAAGTGATTTTCCACCAAATTTTAAAATCTTCATAAGTTTGTATTGTAATCTAGTTTAAATAGATGATTTTTGAACTTGAAATATGTTTCTCAGTAGCATACTTAATTGTCCGTATTCTATTAAAAATGCGTCGTGTCCGTGAATGGACTGAATTTCGTCGTGATACACATTTTCTTTGAAACGTTTGAGTCTTTGGTATGTTTCTATATCTTCGTCTGGCGAGAAAAAAATGTCACTGTTGATACTGATAATGTGAATGTTTCCTGTAATTTTAGAAGCTACAGTTTCGAGTGGACCTCTTCCTCTGGTAATATCAATTGTTTTTAACAACTGATTCATGAGTTTGTACGCTGCCAATTGAAAGCGTTGTTGCAATTTCTTTCCGTGATGTGCCAACCAACTTTCTGTGTTGAATATGTCTTTTTCTTTGTGACGTGTTCGCTGAAATTTTACTTTGAGTGAAAACGGCGTGCGATAACACATCATTGCGTGAATGCGCGCGTCTTCAACAGGATTGCGAGAGTTTTCTAAAATACGTTCTTGTAAAAAGCAATGTCCCATCAACCAATCTGTTGATTTCCAATCAGAAGCAATTGGAATTAGATTTTGAATTAAATTAGGCTCCAACACTGCCATTTCCCAAGCAATTCCTCCACCGAGCGAACCTCCAATAACAGCAAATAGCGAATCAATTTTTAAATTTTCCAATCCTCGCAAGAATATTTTCGCCATATCGCGCGCTACAAAATCTTTGTAGTGTTCTATCAAACCACTTTCAGGAAAAAAACCGTTCCCAGGAATATCGAAACTTAAAATCCTGAAATGCTGAGTATCGATGCATTTTCCATCACCAATCAAACTTTTCCACCAACCATTTTCCCCAGTCACTTCAGAGTTTCCCGTCAAAGCGTGATTCACCAAAACAATGGGCGCATCTGCATCATCCGAACCTGCAAGCTGATAGGTCAGCTTGAGGTTTGGATAATACACTCCACTTTCTGTGAAAAAATCTGAAATACTAATATGTGCAATTTTTTGTATCAAAATATTTTGTGTTACGATGCTGGAATTCCTGCTGTAATTTTATCAAATACAGTTTTTAAATCTGCCTTTAAATCTGCGACATCTTCCAAGCCAACGGACAAACGAATTAAATCCTGTGTCACTCCTGTCGACGCTTGTTGCTCTTCATTTAATTGCTGATGCGTAGTACTTGCTGGATGAATGATCAATGATTTTGTGTCACCAATGTTTGCCAACAATGAAAATACTTCTGTTTCGTCCGCAATGCGTTTTGCTGCTTCGTATCCTGCTTTGATACCAAAGGTTACAATTCCGCTTTGTCCTTCTGGCAAGTATTTATCGGCTAAGGCTTTGTAATCGCTGGTTTCCAATCCTGGATAATTTACCCAAGCAACGGCTTCTTGCGTTTGTAACCATTTTGCTAATTCCAATGCATTTTGACTGTGTTGTTTGATACGAATTGGCAATGTTTCCAATCCTTGAACGATTTGAAATGCGTTGAATGGACTCAAAGCGGAACCAAAATCACGCAATCCTTCGATACGTACATTGGCGATGAACGCAGCTTCTATTAAAGCTTCACTATATACTAATCCGTGATATCCTGCAGATGGTTCTGTGAATTCTGGAAATTTTCCGTTGGTCCAATCAAAAGTTCCTGCATCAATGATAACGCCGCCCAACGCAGTTCCGTTTCCGTTAATGTATTTTGTAAGTGAGTGAATTACAATATTTGCTCCGTGTTTGATCGGATTCAACAAATAAGGTGTAGCAATGGTATTGTCTACAATGAGTGGAATTTTGTGTGCTTTTGCTTGTGCAGAAATCGCTTCAATATCTAATACATCTAATTTTGGATTTCCTAGTGATTCTACAAATACTGCACGTGTATTTTCTTGTACAGCATCACTGAAACTGTTTTCTACTGCTGGATCTACAAATGTAGTGGTAATTCCGAGTCTTGGTAACGTTACATTGAGCAAATTATACGTTCCTCCATACAGACTGTTCGATGCTACAATATGGTCGCCTGCTCTTAATAATGTTAAGAATGTTGTGGCAATTGCAGCCGTTCCTGAAGCTGTTACTACAGAAGCCAATCCGCCTTCTAATGCTGTAAGTCGTTGCTCTAGAATATCATTTGTCGGATTGTTAATTCTTGTGTAAATATTTCCTGGTTCTGCTAAAGAAAATAAATTTGATGCATGATCAGAATTGTTAAATACGTACGCAGTAGATTGGTAAATTGGGACTGCTCTTGTTCCGCCATTTTGCGTAGTGTCGTGTCCTGCATGTAAAGCTTTTGTTGCGAATTTTTGTGTACTCATTTTCTATGATTTTTAAATTATATGTGGATTTTTGTTTATCTGTTTAATTTTTTATGTTTCTACAAATATACTCTACTAATTTGGTAGAGTTTTATTTTGTCGGTGAATATATTTGAGATTACACTCATTTTTTTGATTTTGTGTGTTATATCACAAATTGTACTATAATCGTGATTTAATTTGTTAGTTTCTGATTATCATAAGGATTGAAATGATCACCA
>JBCCLS010000313.1:0-4821 GCA_039026835.1 Bacteroidota bacterium
CTCAGATGGTACGAGGATATGTTATTTTGGAGAAAATTTGAGGACAAATTAGCTGCTGTATACATTCAGCAAAAAGTACGTGGATTTCTTCACTTATACAATGGTCAGGAAGCAGTATTAGCAGGATCATTACATGCAATGGATTTATCAAAAGATAAAATGATTACCGCTTACAGAAATCACGTGCAACCTATTGGAATGGGTGTAGATCCTAAAAGAGTTATGGCAGAATTGTATGGAAAAGCTACTGGAACTTCACAAGGTTTAGGAGGCTCTATGCACATTTTTGCACCTGATAATGGATTCTATGGTGGACACGGAATTGTAGGTGGACAAATTCCATTAGGAGCAGGATTGGCTTTTGCAGATAAATATTTTAAAAGAGATGCTGTAACCCTATGTTACATGGGAGATGGTGCTGTGCGTCAAGGTTCACTTCACGAAACATTCAACATGGCAATGAACTGGAAACTTCCGGTAGTATTTATCTGTGAAAACAATGGATACGCTATGGGAACTTCGGTAGAAAGAACAGCTAACCATACAGATATTTGGAAACTTGGTCTAGGTTACGAAATGCCTTGCGGACCTGTAGATGGAATGAATCCTGTAAAAGTTGCTGAAGCTATGCATGAGGCGATTGAAAGAGCAAGACGCGGTGATGGCCCAACATTCTTAGAAATGAAAACCTATCGCTACAGAGGTCACTCTATGTCAGATGCACAAAAATACAGAACCAAAGACGAAGTTGAAGAATACAGAAAAATTGATCCAATAAATCAAGTAAAAGAAATTTTATTGGAGAAAAAATACGCAACTGAAGATGATATCGCAGAAATGGAAAAGCGCGTAAAAGCATTGGTGAAAGAATGCGAAAAATTCGCAGAAGAATCTCCATATCCTGAGAAAAATGTGATGTACGATACGGTATACGAACAAGAAGATTATCCATTTTTACCTCATAAATTATAATACAAATGGCAGAAATTATAAATATGCCGCGATTAAGTGACACCATGGAAGAAGGTGTTGTGGCATCATGGTTAAAACAAGTAGGTGATACAATAGAAGAAGGCGATATCCTCGCTGAGATTGAAACTGATAAAGCAACCATGGAATTTGAATCCTTCTATGAAGGAACGTTGCTACATATTGGTGTGCAAGAAGGAGAAACAGCACCTGTAGATACATTATTAGCCATTATTGGAGAAGAAGGAGAAGATGTAACTGCATTGCTAAATGGTAGTGCTACTACAGAAAAGAAAGAAGAAGCTACTCCAGCACCAGCAGCAGCTCCGGTAACTACTTCCGAAAAAGTAGTCATGCCAGCAGGAGCCGAAATTATCACCATGCCACGCTTAAGTGATACGATGGAAGAAGGAACCGTTGCCTCTTGGTTAAAACAAGTAGGTGATGCGGTAGAAGAGGGCGATATTCTCGCTGAGATCGAAACTGACAAAGCTACGATGGAATTTGAGTCGTTCTATGAAGGAACACTTTTATACATAGGAATCAAAGAAGGAGAAACAGCGCCAGTAGACAGCGTATTGGCCATTATTGGAAAAGAAGGTACAGATGTAGATACGGTATTAAAAGCAGCAGCTTCGGGCGAAACAGCCACAAGTGAAGCAGCTCCTGTAACTGTGGGAAACGAAACTCCAGCAGCAGCGCCAACAGAAGCTCCAAAAGTTTCTGGAAACGTCTCTTCGGGTGGTAGAATAATTGCCTCTCCATTGGCGAAAAAAATTGCAGCTGATAAAGGAATTGATCTTGCGCAAGTAACTGGAACAGGTGATCACGGACGCATCATTAAGCGTGATGTTGAAAACTTTACACCAGTAGTGGCAGCTCCAGCAGTAGCAAAAACTACAGTGTCAGCTCCAGTTGTTGCAGAAGCCGCTCCAGCAATCACACCGTTTGTGCCTGCAGGTGAAGAAAGTAGCGAAGAAGTGAAAAATTCGCAAATGCGTAAAACCATTGCACGTCGTTTAGGTGAATCTAAATTTACGGCGCCACATTACTACTTGACAGTAGAATTGGACATGGACAATGCGATTGCTTCTCGTAAAACGATCAATGCTATTCCAGATATAAAAGTATCATTCAACGATATGATTGTAAAAGCATGTGCGATGGCACTGCGCAAACATCCACAAGTAAATACAACTTGGAACGAAGCAAATACGGTATATCATAAACATATTCATGTTGGAGTTGCTGTTGCAGTTGACGAAGGATTATTGGTGCCAGTATTAAAATTTGCAGATCAAATGAGTTTGACAACCATTGGTGGAAAAGTACGTGAATTGGCAGGAAAAGCAAGAAACAAAAAGATTGCTCCGGCTGAAATGGAAGGCAGTACCTTTACGATTTCAAATTTAGGAATGTTTGGCATTTTAGAATTTACATCAATTATAAATCAGCCAAATTCTGCGATTTTATCCGTAGGAGCTATTGTACAGAAACCAGTCGTGAAAAACGGAGAAATTGTTGTCGGAAACACAATGAAGGTAACATTAGCGTGCGATCACAGAACTGTTGATGGCGCCACAGGAGCACAATTTTTGCAAACTGTAAAACAGTATGTCGAAAATCCGGTGACAATGTTAGCATAATCATAAAACACAATAAGAATCCCACGCAAGTGGGATTTTTTGTTTACATTCGATTCCAATCAAAAAACAATCTCATGCATTATTTTAAAAATCTAATCAGAATTTGTGTGGTCACTTTTGTGGTTTTTTCATGTAAAACCAAAGAAGTGATCATTGAAGCACAAGAAGTAGATGAAATTGTGTCGTATTTGGCTTCGAACGAATTAGAAGGGCGAAATACAGGAACAGTAGGGATCGAAAAAGCCGCTGTCTATATCGAAAATTATTTCAAAGATTTAGAGATTCCACCGTATTACGATAATTATCGTGATAGTTTTACTGCCAAAGGGAAAAATGCTTTCAATGTTATTGGCTATTTGGAAGGAACAGATGCAAAATTGAAAGATGAGTTTGTTATTATTGGCGCACATTATGATCATATCGGAATCATAGAAGCTGACAATGGTGATAGTATTGCCAATGGAGCTAACGACAATGCAGCAGGCGTGGGAACTGTGATGGCAATGGCAAAATACTTTGCACAGACAAAAAGTAACAAAAGAAGCATCTTATTCACCTTATTCTCTGCGGAAGAAAAAGGATTGCTAGGCTCAAAATATTTGGCGAAAATGCTAAAAGAAGAAGACCTGAACTTGTATATAATGCTCAATTTTGAAATGGTAGGTGTACCGCTAGAAGGAAAAACATATACCGCTTATGTAACAGGATTTGACAAATCGAACCTGGCTACAAAAATGAACGAATATGTAGGAAAGAAGATCGCAGGATTTTTGCCGCAAGCTAAGAAATATAGATTGTTTATGCGATCAGATAACTATCCATTCTTTAAAGAATTTAATGTGCCGTGTCAGACATTTTCCACATTCGATTTTACTAATTTTGCATACTATCACAAAGTGGGAGACGAAGCCGATATCATGAATTTTGATCATATGGCAAACTTTATCAATACGTATTTGCCAGCAGTTCGCAAAGCTGTCAATGCAGAAACGCAGGAGATTGTCATGAATCCAGAAACGAAGTAGGTTTAATTTGAAGATGGTTTGATAAAACTATGATTCGTCATTGCGAGTGTAGCGCGGCAAACTGTTTCAATAAAAGCAGTATTTGTCATTGAAACAAGCATTGGTATATTTTCAAATTGACAAATTGATACACTGAAAAAGGGATTAGGCATTAGTTTTTAGGCATTAGTCGAGAATTAAATGCGAATTTGAAAAACTGGTAGTACCTCGAGTAAAGAGACATCTCGACTGCACTCGATGTGACATCGAGGAGTACTTTGAAATTAACTAGTTAAAACAATAGAACACATACAAAAATGAAAAACGTAATCATCACAGGAACGAGTAGAGGCATTGGTTTTGAACTTGTACATTTATTTGCAAATGCAGGCTATAATGTATTGGCATTGTCTCGAAACGAAAAGCCAATTTCAAATCTTACCTATGATAATATTACTTCTTTTGCCTTTGACTTAAGCAAACCTGAAGATTACGATAGAGTGACCGATTTTGTAAACGAAAACTGGTCGCAAGTAGACATTTTAATTCACAATGCAGGTTCTATCTTAAACCGACCGTTTGCAGAAACTACTATAGAAGACTTTCAGTGGATTTACAGTGTCAATGTATTTGGTGTAGCAGAATTGAGTCGTGTGCTATTGCCGTTCATGCCGAAAGGAAGTCACGTCGTAACGATTAGTTCGATGGGAGGAATTCAAGGAAGCACAAAATTCCCAGGATTGGCGGCCTACAGTTCTTCCAAAGGAGCCGTAATTACCTTAATTGAATTACTTGCTGAAGAATACAAAGAACAAGGAATTGCCTTCAATGCACTTGCTTTAGGTGCTGTACAAACCGAAATGTTAGCAGAAGCCTTTCCAGGTTACCAAGCGCCGTTATCCGCTATAGAAATGGCAGAATACATCTTTGATTTTTCATTGAATGGAAACAAATACTATAACGGGAAGGTGATGCAGGTTTCGAGTTCGACACCGTAAATTTTGAAGTTTATAATACATACAAAAGCACAAGTCCTCAAAAACTTGTGCTTTTTTAATTGTAATGGTAGTATCAATTATATCATGATTATTCAATCATATTGCTCATATTTTTTACACTCTGCCGTTTCGGAAATGGTTAAAAATATGAGCAATATGATTGAATAATCATGATATAATTGATACTACCATTACAATTAAAAA
>JBCCLS010000314.1:0-4810 GCA_039026835.1 Bacteroidota bacterium
CGCATTAGCAAATTTTCAAATCAACTTAAATGCTTCGTAATTTTAGAACTCATCGGTTTGGTTAGTGAATAGTAATAATTGACCAATTCGCCATTTTCATCCACTAAATATTTCTGGAAATTCCATTTTACGCTAGAGCGCTTTTTCCCATTAAGTTCTTTCGTGGTTAACCATTTGTAGAGTGGATGTTGGTCTTTTCCTTTGACTTCTAACTTTTCTGTAAGTGGAAAGGTTACGCCAAAATTCACTTGACAGAATTCTTGAATTTGATCTGCATTTCCAGGTTCTTGACGCCCAAATTGATTACACGGCGCACCAATAATAACCAATTTGTCTTTGTAGGTATCACTAAGTTCCTGAAGTTCTTTATACTGTTTGGTAAAGCCACATTTGGAAGCCACATTTACAAACAAAATTTTCTTGCCTTTGTACTTAGAAAGTGACATTGGATTTCCGCGAAGATCGTTGATCTCAATATCATACACAGACATACGTTGCAATTCGGTTGCGTTGGCGCTTAGTTTGGCATTATTAATTAATTTCATAGCAGTTTTTTTTATTCTTTTTCTTTTTACAAAAATAACGATTTTAGCCGTCATTTTTATGAAAACCTTTGAAACTGCTGCTTTTCATTTCGCTCTGAAAGCTTAAAAAGATTTCTATTTCTTTATCACGAATACACGAATCATCTTTAAAAATAAACATTGGTACATTTTCAAATTCATACATTGCTACATTAAAAATCCATCTTCTCAGCAATCCAATCGTTGAGTGCGGGAATCATCCGAAGTTTATAAATTACAATACTATTGACCAACATAAACGTGCCAACTTTGAGGAGAATATCCAATATCACATAACTAGTTGTTGGAATGTTGTGTAATACACCTACACTTATTCCAAACGACAAGACTAACCACAGATGTTTCTGTGTGAACGGCTGAATTTTATATTTTGAATAAATAAACACCAACTTCACTGTGTTATACAAGGTCATGGAAATCAACGTAGCATACGCAGCGCCTTCAATACCTAATTTGAGAAATTTGATAAAATAAATATTTAACGAAATATTGAGCACTACCAAAATAGCAATGGCAACCATGTTGAAGCGATAGTATTTTGAATACAATAATATATGCGAATTGAACGATGTTGTCATGTCAATCACCACATTAAAACTGAGAATTAAAATTACGGGAATCGTGTCTACTAAATTTTCTCGCGTAGGTAAAATTGAGAATAAATCATCCACACCTAAAAAGATACAGCAGAGTAAAAATCCGCCCACAGCAAACAATAATTTGGAAACTTCCTGATACTTTTTTCCCAACGAAGTAATGTCATCTTTTGCAATATATTCGGTAATGATGGGACTGTAAATAGTATATAATCCGATCGCAGGAATTGCCAAGGTTGCTGCTAATACCACTCCAATACTATACGTTCCATTTGCGGTCATGGCGTCATTTTCTATCAAATTGGGCACCATAATTCCATCAATTTTAAACGCTAGTAATGTTCCTAAAATACTAAAAAATGCAAACAAACTGTATGGAATATATTCACGCCTAAATTCGCGATTGAATACTTTTTTAAATGAAAAATTAAACCGAATGTTTGCCACTTTTTTCACATACAACAATGCAATAATCAACAATAGTACAAAGCAACATACATAACTGATTTTTCCTGTTTCTAAGGTGATGTTATTTCCTAAATACAGTAGAAAGATTACTGGGAAGAAAACTTTAATGGAAAACCGTTCTAACACAGTAGGAATCGCAATTTTTTTATAGTTTGAAGCTTGTCGTTTACACACATCCATAATTGCAAAAGAAAATCCCACAATAACTGAATATTCTATATAATCAAAAGCATGGAAATCAGGAAATACTGTCGATAGCGAACGTGCCAATAACAAAAAAATAATCGAAAATAGGATGCTATTGATGATGACAATGAGCAAGGTTGTAGAAAAGAAAATATTGCGCTTTTCGGCAGATTCTTTAAAACGTGGAAAATAGTTTACGAGTGATTGCGACGTTCCAAATACAAAAAATGCCATGAGAATCTGAGCGCCATCAAAAATATAGCGAATGATGCCTAAAAATTCTTTATCATTCGGATAAATAAAAAGCGTAGACACAATTCCGATAGCCGCACCAATATAATTGATGATGCTAAATTTAAGCGTTTGTGACGATACTTCTTTTTGGTGTTTTTCCAAGCGTAGTAAGTGTTAATATCACAAATGTACATAAATGTATGGAACGTGTCTGCTTTTTTAAAAAGCTTGTATAGATTACTCAGCTTCGCATGCAATGATGTTGCTTGGGCATTCTGGACAATTCGTGCCATTTGTATAGCAAATAAAACAAGTAGGCTCCCTCAGCGTTTCTCGTCGTCCGCCTTTGAGCTCTTCAAAATTTGCAATTGATTCTTTGGTCAGTTGTAATTTTTGTAAATTCTTTTTTTTCATAATACACGTATTTTAAATAGTAATGAATTGTAAATTAACTAAATAAACCACAATCAAAGTGTGTAAAAAACACGCTATCGAGGTAGATTCATGAAAGTAACGTAAATAACTCTTTGTTGAAACCTTCAATATTCTTTGGTGATTATCTATATTTGTACATACCAAGACTTTCAACCAATGTACAGCAAATTCTATCCGCATAAACGCTATAAATACACGCTCGAATTTTTAAAAGAAGTCATCCCTGACGGTTCAAAAATTTTAGATTTGGGTGTCGTCAATCCTTTTTCAGAAATTATGTCGAAGGAAGGATATATTGTTGAAAATACACAAGGAGAAGATTTAGATGAAGATTTTTCTTCTGTACAAAATAGCGATGCAGATGTAGTGACAGCTTTTGAAATTTTTGAACATTTGGTAGCACCTTTTAATGTGTTGAAAGAAATTAAAGCTAAAAAATTGGTGGTTACTGTTCCGTTGCGATTGTGGTTTGCGACTGCATATCGAAGTAAAACCGATCCGTGGGACAGACATTACCACGAGTTTGAAGATTGGCAATTTGATTGGTTATTAGAAAAATCTGGTTGGGAAATTAAGAAAACCAAAAAATGGACCAATCCGTCGCGTCCGCCTATTGCGCCGCGCCCAATTTTACGCCATCTCATTCCGCGCTATTACGCTGTCTATGCCGAACGCAAAGCATAGTTTATGAAGTATTCAATTATCATTCCGGCACATAACGAAGCTGATTTTATTGCGTTGACACTGAATTCAATAGTCCAACAAACGCTGCTTCCCACAAAAGTAGTCGTTGTGAATGATAATTCATCAGATGCTACAGAAACTATTATAGACGAATTTGTAGCGCAATATGCATTTATTAGTAAAGTCAACACAAACGCTGGCGACAAACATCTTCCAGGCAGTAAAGTAATCGAAGCATTTTATCAGGGTTTTGCAACCTTGAATGACGATTTTGACATCATTGTAAAGTTAGACGCGGATATCATTTTACCTAAAAACTATTTTGAAACCATTTGTACACATTTTGAAAATGATTCAAAAATTGGCATTGCAGGTGGTTTGGCTTTTATTAAAAAAAATGGCAAATGGGTGTATGAAACTATTGCCGATAAAAATCATGTGCGCGGACCGTTTAAGGCTTATCGAAAAGCATGTTTTGAGGAAATTGGTGGCTTGCAAAAATCGTTGGGTTGGGACACCGCAGATGTCCTTTTGGCACGTTTTTATGGCTGGAAAGTGTATGTAGATAAACACTTACAGGTACAACATTTAAAACCCACAGGAAAAACCTACACACAAAAAGCGCATCAGAATCACGGAGCGGTTTTTTATAAATTGGGATATGGCTTTTGGATTTCGCTGATATCTTCGTTAAAAATTGCACTTAAAAAGAAAAGTTTTGCTGTCTTTTTTGACTATATGAACGGCTTTTTTAGTGCGAAAAAGGCAAAAACTCCCAAAATGGTCACCAATGCACAAGCTGCTTTTATTCGTTCGTATCGACGTAGGCAAATGTTGCAAAAATTGAAACGTTTCGTTGGTCGCTCAAAGTAAGTAGAATAACGTATTTTTAATAAAAATTTACGCACTTTCACAATTTTGCTGTATTTTAGTGAAAAGTACCTTTTCAAACTCCCTAATCCTTAAAAAGTACATACATGATTAATGCAATTATCATTGAAGATGAACAGTCTTCCATGGAATATTTGGTATCTATTTTACAACAAAATCATAGCAATATTAAGGTACTCGGTTGGGCTTCAGATGTGGATAGCGCTGTATCGCTGATTCAACAGACAACTCCAGAAATCGTTTTTTTAGACATTCAACTGAATGATGGCAATGGCTTTGAAGTGCTTGATGAGTTACAAGCAGAAATGACATTTGAAGTTATTTTTACGACTGGATTTGTGGATCAAAAAGCAAAAGCAATGGACTATTTTGCGTTTTATTACCTCAACAAACCTATACAAACTGAAGAACTTAAAAAAGTTTTGGATATGTATGAGTTGAAACGTTCTGCCTTTGACAGACGTAAGTTTGAGGTCTTTAAAGAGCAGATTGAAAACAAAGGGGAAATCGTTACTATTTTTGAAAGAGGCGAATATAATACAGTTCGTTTTTCTAACATTTTATATTGCGAAGCTGCAGGAAGTTACACATATATGCATTTGAAATCAAAAGAACGCCTAATGATTTCGAAAAACTTAAAATATTTAGAAGATTTGATTTCTCATGCTGATTTTTTTCGTGTGCATCGCTCGTATTTAGTGAATTTAAAACAGATTAAAGAGTATACACCAG
>JBCCLS010000315.1:0-4788 GCA_039026835.1 Bacteroidota bacterium
GATAGAAAACAAGTAGTTTGTAACTCTTTATAACGCATTGAAAATTAACTAACTATTATAGAATTCCTTTCAGGAATTTTTTTTAAAACACAATACTATGGATAGCAGGTATGAGAACGTTCAAAATTTTATCAACCAAATGACAGAAGAAAATAAATTTTCTGGAGTTGTATACTGTAAACTTGATGATGTAGCTGGTGATGGCTTGAAAATGGCAACAGGATATTCCGATTACAGCAAAACAGAAAAAATAACACTCGACAGTCAATTTAATATTGGTTCCATCGGAAAAACATTTACAGGACAAATGATCATGCAATTGGTGGAATCGGGCACCTATGATTTGGATACAATTGTAAATACACTGTTGCCTACGTCACAAAAAGGAGGCATTTCGCAGCAGCCTAAAAATGCAGAACGCATTACCGTCAAAGAATTGTTAGATCATTCTGCTCACATGGGAAATTATAAAGCGCTGGTTGCTGATTGGAAGAAGATTTTTCCAGATCAAGGATATCGCAACCTAACATTCAATACTGTGTATGCTATTTCTTGTATTATGGATCCTTTGCAGTATACGGACGGACAAAATGCTTCGTATTCCAATTCTGGCTTTATCGTATTGGGTGAAATTTTAGCGCACAACTATGGGAAGTCTTATAATGAAGTCATTCAACAACAAATCTTTGATAAAAGTGGCTATGAAATGTCAAACACAACCATGAACAAAAGTGATGCGCCCAATAGAGTACTAGGCTATAAAAATCCTGATTTTGATCCCAATAAGAAGAATGAAGATCCAGATTGGAACAATTTTGAAACGGATGCAAGCGATTATGATCGTGCGTATTCTGATGGCGGCTTGATTACTACTTTGGCAGATATGATTACCTATTCAGGCGCTTTATTTGATGCCCAATATGTGAGTCAGGACTATTTAGATACAATGTTTCAAGCGTATACCGATCCGCATAGTGAAGGCGAAAATGACTATGGATTGGCAATAGAAGTCAAAAGTACAGATTATGGAAAAGTCATCGGTCACGGAGGAAACACACCGTATTTTGATGCCGCAATGTATCGGTATGTAGATAAAAAAGCAACAATTATCATCTTAGCAAATATTGGTGGAATTTTATCAGACTACAGTTGGAATATCAAAGGAAAAGTAGAGGAACTTTTGTTTGCTTGATGTAAATATATGTATGTGTGAATTGGTATTTAGTTTTCGCTCAATGCCGCAATACATTCCTCACGAATTCGCCAAATTTCCTCAAAAGAGTAGAAGAGTTGTTCCTCTATAATCCATTGTTGAAGGAAGTTTTGATGCCAATCAACTTTGTAGGATGCGATTTGCTGTGGTAAAATTTCTTGTTCTGTGAGTAAACTGTCTAAAAAAGGCGCTTTGTTTGAATTTGTAAGTGTGATGTCTAGTACATTTCCATTAATTTTCAAATACGTATGTGCTTCGGGAATATACGCAAGTTTGTGTTTGGCTAAAACTTTTCCAACACCGCGTGTATTGGCTTCGTTCATTTGGTAGATGCCTAAAAATAATTGTACGCTTTCTTGTTGACATTCTATTGCGAGTTGCTTTACAAACGCATGTTTGGTGGAACAGGTTCCTTTGTTTTCAGGAATGATCAACCAATACGCACTACGATCAGATGTTCTTCCGTAGGATAATTGTTGCACATATGTAATTGCCGATTTGAAATCTGAAATGCCTTTGTCAAGCAACAACTTGGACAACGAACCATTCTGAGAAAGCGGGAAATTGAGCATGATTGTTTAGTTTGATGTAACAATGTACTAATTTTTGAATGTATCAATGAGTTGATTTGATAATTTGGTAATGTGTTAATTTGAAAATGTATCAATGTAAAAACGATATTCAAAGTAAACTCACAAACAAAAATACCAACATACGAAAGCAAAGCGTGACCAAGATTCTGAGAGCGACAGCGATACATCAATGTACTACTGTAACAATGCTATTCAAAGTAAACTCACAAGCAAAAACACCAACATACCAAAGCAAAGCGTGACCAAAATTCCAAGAGCGACAGCGATCTAACAGCGATAGCGAATCTAAATCACCTTTCCATTAATCAAAACCTGAGCAATATTGTCATCTCCAAACGCATACGGCAATACATGATACGACTCAATTTCTTTGGTAATGATCAAATTGGCAGCTTTTCCTTTCGTGATGCTTCCGTGTGTGTTGGAAAGTCCCATCGCGTAGGCTCCATTGATAGTTGCGGCATTGATAGCTTCTTCGGGCGTCATTTTCATTTTGATACAAGCAGTACTCACCACAAAATTCATATTTCCAGAAGGTGTAGAACCTGGATTGTAATCACTTGCCAATGCAACGGGCAAACTCGCATCGATCAATTTTCGAGCTGGTGTATAGGGAATTCCCAAGAAATACGAACACGAAGGCAGCGCAACTGGTATGGTGTCACTTCCATGCAAGGCAGCAATATCTTCTTCGTTGAGTACTTCCAAATGATCTACAGAAAGTGCTTTATATTTCACTCCAAGTGCCACACCACCAAATGCGTTGAATTGATTGACGTGAATTTTTGGAATGAGATTGTATTGTTGTGCTGCTTTGAGCAATCGTTCGGTATCTTTTAGCGTGAAATAGCCTTTTTCACAGAAAATATCTACGTATTCTGCTAAATTTTGTTCAGCAACTTTTGGCAACATTTCATGAATGACGACGTCCATATACCCATCTTGATTGTCCTTAAAATTTGCAGGAACAGCATGAGCGCCTAAAAACGTCGTTTTGATGGGAAAATTATACGCTTGTTTCAACCGTTTTGCTACACGCAACATTTTGAGTTCTGCTTCCACGGTAAGTCCATAACCCGATTTGATTTCAATGGCGCCCGTACCCATGCGCATGACTGCTTCCAGACGTTTGGCAGATTGTTCAAAAAGTGCATCTTCTGAGGTTTCTTGAAGTTTTTTGGCGGAATTTAAAATACCACCACCACGATTGGCAATTTCTTCATAACTCAAACCGTTGATGCGATCTACAAATTCTTGAGCGCGGTTTCCTGCGTAGACCAAGTGCGTATGACTATCACACCAAGTAGGTAGCACAATCTTATTGGTGCAGTCAATGATTACATCTGCGGAAGCGATTTCAATAGTTGCCATCAAACCGAAATCTGATATCACATCATCCACAATATACACATATGCATTTTCCAAAATCGGTAGTGTTTTCATAGATATTCCTGCAACTTTTGAAATATGAGTTTCGCGAACTTGCAGTAATTGTTTGATGTTGATCAGTAAAGTTGTCATGTGCTGTAATTATACGAATACGAATTTAATCCTAAAATAGTAAAACAAAAGTAGCCGCAAAGCGAATAAATCCCTAATTTTAACTGTATAAATTCACAAACTCACACTCATGCAAACTATTGGACTTATCGGAGGCATGTCGCCACAATCTACTATTTTGTATTATCAAATTTTGAATGATTTAGCCGAAACGTACAAGGGAACTTCACATTCTGCAAAGTGTATTATCCAAACAGTCGATTTTGGTGCGATTCAACAATTGCAGCATGACGGACGTTGGGATCTGTTGAATGAATTGATGGCAGCAGCGGGGAAAAATCTTGAAAATGCAGGTGCAAATTTGATTCTCATCACTGCAAATACCATGCATTTAACGATAGAAGCGGTTCGAAACAATGTGTCTATTCCTGTGTTGCATATTGCAGAAGCAACTTCTGAGAAAATTCTTGAACAAAAGCTAAAAAAAGTAGCGTTGCTCGGTACAAAGTACACGATGGAGCTGGATTTTTATAAAGATGTTTTGACCGAATTTGGGATTGAATATGTAATTCCCAACGCTACAGAACGACAAGAAATTAATCGAGTGATTTATGAAGAATTAGCCAAAGCGGAATTAACATCAAGTTCGCGAGAAACATTTGTGCGCATCATTGAACGCTTACAAAAAGAAGGTGCCGAAGGTGTAATTTTGGGATGTACTGAAATTCCTTTGCTCATCAAACAAACCGATGTTTCGATTCCTGTGTTTGATACAACAACCATTCATGCTACAAAAGCGATGGAACTTGCGTTGGGCTAATTAACTTTTCAATCGTATCGATAAAAAAATAACTATACTTTTTAGAAAAATCATGACATAAAAAAAGCTCCAAATGTATGTTCGGAGCTTTCTCTTGTAATGAATTTATAAGTTAACTTTTACTGTTTGATCAGTTTTTTGGTAATGGTTTGATTGCCAATTGCTAACTGCAACACATACATTCCCTGTTGTAATCCTTGCACATTGATTTCTCGATTTGGATTTGCTAGTTGTATAATTTGCTTTCCAGCAATATCAAATATTTTAACAGAAGTAACTTCCGCATTGTTTTTCGTATTGATATATACCGTATTTCCATTCGTAGGATTTGGGTAAATCACAAATTCATCTGCTTCAAAGGAAGTCGTGCTCAATATTTGTGTGTGCATGCCTAAATTATCACAAGTGTTTGAAGGGAAAGTGTCCCATTCGCTTGCTGTATAGGTTGTATTTGGCGTAGTGACAGACGACTTACGAACCAATGTTGTATTCTGAGCATAGGTAGCACTATTTCCCAGCGTTCCTAAGATATCGATTAATACATCATTTTTAAACAATCCGATAGCATCATTTCCGTTAAATCCATTAATTGCACTGTTAGAATCGTCTACAACTCCTGTACAAATTGCCAAATTTGCATGTCCAATCACATATACGTCACC
>JBCCLS010000316.1:0-4785 GCA_039026835.1 Bacteroidota bacterium
AAAATCAGTAACTGTAATTCCCATAGAAATGAAACCTACTTTTGAAGGCGAAAACAGTGCTGGACAACAATTTTTAAACGATGCCAAACGACCGTACTTTACGGTTGACGAAGCACGTAAATATGAAAAAGATACGATAGCGACGCTCATTTCTACAACGATCAATTCGTTAAAGCAACCTGAATTAGATACACTGCAACGTTTGATCGATACAAAGAAAATTGATACAGATTTTGCAGAAATTCTCAAAAAGGAGATTCATTATTTTTATGCGCAACGTACTGTACAAGCAATTAATGCAAAACGTTATAAAAAAACAGCTATTTCTGAAGATTTGCTAGCACTTATCGATGAAACTGCACAAACCTATCCGCTAAATACGACGTATAAATCTGGTAGTTGGCATATGTATGCAGAAGCGCTTCTACAAGAAAATGCCATGTTTACAGAAATGATGCAAGGAAATATATCCAAAGATTCCATGCAAAAGTATTATCTGGAAGACAAACTACATCCGTATTATTACAAGCTCATTACTGCTTATAAAGACGCAGAAATTGCTGAAAAAGCAGCTGCAGCGTTCATCATTCACAAAGCCAAGCAAAAGAAGTTTGAAAAGAGCTTAATCAGCATTTATGAACAGTTTCAGAAGGATTTTCCCAATAGCATTTATACAAAATACTTAACAGATGATATTGAAACTATTAAAGTGTATCATGAAAAAATTGCCGGCGCCATGCCTGCAGATGTACATTTTTATGAAAACGAAGAAATTGCGAGCTTAACTGAGATGCTTCCTGATTTAAAAGGTGAGAAATACTATGTAGATGTGTGGGCAACTTGGTGTGGACCATGTAAGGCCGAATTTAAACATAACAAACCACTAAACGCATTGCTCAAGGAAAAAGGATATAAAAAACTATACATTTCGCTCGACAAATCGGAGCAACGTAAAAAATGGAAACAGGACATTAAATATTTTGAATTGGGCGGACTCCATCTCTTGGCGAGTCAACCATTTTTTGCAGATTTTGAGAAGCATCACTCGCTGCATGAAGGTTATGTAAGCATTCCGCAATATTTAATCATTGACAACGGAGAAATCGTCACCAATAATGCGCCGCGTCCAAGTGAACTTGACAAATTGGAAGCACTGCTGAAATAATTCCGCTTTTTTGTAACAAATTGTGTCACTTCGCGTTCTTATATAGAAATCAGTCTTGCGCTTTGCGTGTATATGAATTGAAATAGACCGCGAAGCGCAAGATTGATTTGCTTTTATCATCATCAATCAAAAATTATCACATGTTACAACAATTTTTTCTCGTCTGTTCGGGCGTAGATCGCGATTTGATACGCGAATGTAGTCGCGGCGAACAAACCAAATACGCTGGCATTGGCGCCACTGTATTCTTCACTGCGCTAATGGCTTTTATAGCCAGCGGATATGCTTTGTATACCATTTTTGACAATTTATATGCCGCTATCGGTTTTGGACTGATTTGGGGATTGCTTATTTTTAATTTAGATCGATTTATTGTGTCAACACTTCGCAAGAAAGATTCAAAGTTTGCCGAAATTTTACAAGCAACACCGCGAATTATTCTAGCCGTCATTATAGCGATTGTGATTTCGAAACCTTTGGAATTAAAGATTTTTGAAAAAGAAATTAATCAAGTCTTACTCACACAAAAAAACGAGTTGACACTTGAGAATAAAACACAAATTGCAGCACAATTTACACCAGAAATTGAGCAATTACAACAAGAGATTGGCAACTTAAAAACCGAAGTCGCCACCAAAGAAAAGGAAGTGAACGATTTGTACGAAATCTACATTGCCGAAGCTGAAGGTAGAAAAGGAACTGAATTAGTTGGAAAAGGTCCTGTATATAAAGAAAAGCGTGAAAAACACGATACTACCTTGCAAGAACTCCAAACCTTGCGAACCGTCAATGCAGAAAAGATTGCCGCTAAAGAAAATACTATACAAGAGTTGAGCATGCAACAAAAAGCATCTGAAGTCAATACACAACCCATTATCGATGGCTTTGATGGGTTAATGGCGCGTGTTAACGCATTGAATACATTGCCTTGGTTGCCTTCATTTTTCATTTTTTTATTGTTCTTAGCAGTGGAAACTGCACCAATTTTTGCAAAATTATTTACCTCGAAAAGTGAATACGATTTGAAACTTCAGGATGCGGAAGATGCCGTAAAAACGTGGGTGCAGCAGAAAGTACAACAACGAAAAGTATTGTTGCAAACAGATGTTTCATTAAATCATAAAGTATATTCGGATCTGGCAGAAGAGGAAGAGTTGTATCTTCACAAACGTAAAAAGGCTCGTGAGATCATGCAATTGCAAGCAGATGCTTTTTTTAATTTACAGAAAAAGCAGTTTTAGTTAGACGTACTTTTTATGTGCTTAATCATGCGTTGTTGGGCTTTGGCTTGCGCAGTTTGCAAGCTACTTGCATATTCGCTTTCGGTTGTAGCACGGTAGAGTACTTCTCCATTTTTGTAGACAATCCACCAATATTTGCTGTCTTGAAAATATTCTGCTTTTAAATGATAGCCATCTTCAGTGATGACTTCTTTGAACTTTTTATTTCCTTTCCATCTCATGAATCAAAGTAGGTTATATGTAGCTTTGATAAAGTAAAAAATAATTTGGAATTATTCTAATTAATGATACGGAATGTACGAAAGCTTAGATGAATGTAGGAAAAAGTGTCGACGAATGACCTTATTATAATAAATTCAGGCGTTGCATCAATTCTTTTCGATTGGCTCTACTTACGGGGATAACGTCTTGTTTTATCAGCACGCTATTATCTTCAATATCAACAATTTTAGTGGTATTGATGATGTAGGAACGGTGTACTTTTAAAAACAAGTGATTGGGAAGCTTCTCCTCTATTTTTTTCAGGGTGGAATGTACTACGTAGTTTTTATCTTCTGCTTTTATTTTGATGTAGTCACCTTTGGCTTCGATCAAACAAATATCTGGCACATTAATTTTTACGAGGCGACGATCAATATTTACATACAAATCATTGCCAACAGTAGTGTTTTCTTCAATATTTCCTGCGGTAGATTCTTCTACTTTTTTAATGACGATGCGTTCTTTGATACGCGCTACTGCTTTGGCAAAGCGTTCTTGCGTAATGGGTTTTACCAAATAATCTACCACACAATCGTATTCAAAAGCATCTAGTGCAAAGTTTCTATCGGAAGTAGTTAAGATTACTAATGGCGGATTTTTTAAGGTTTGAATAAAGTCAAATCCGGAGAATGTAGGCATGTGAATGTCTAAAAAGATCAGATCAACCGTCGTAGTATTCAGATATTTGATGGCATCAATTGCATTATCAAATTCTTCAGCAATAACGAGCTCTTCTATCTTTTTACAAAGCTGCTGCGTTATGGCTCTTGCTGCGGCTTCATCATCTACAATTATACACTTCATAAGTAGGTAGGCTTAAATTGTCATTAAAAATTCTTCCATGTTTTGCAATATGCGGAGAAATGTATCATACTGTTTTGGGTTGCCGTTTTTCAGTTCTTCTTCAAACGCAATTGCAAGCTCATAGCTTTTTTCAAGCCCCAAAATACTAATTTTATGTTTAATTTTATGTACATGCTCGGCGGAATTTTGATAGTTTTCTGCCTCAATGCTTTCAATAAAGGCTTCTTTTTCCTTTGGAAGTTCCTTTTTTAAGATGGCAATTAGGCTTGCTTGAAAATCAGCATCACCATCAGCAAGTTCTTGTATGTAGGATAAATTGGGACGATCTAACTGCATATTATTTTTTTAATTTAAAGAAAAATGTGGTTCCTTTTCCTTCTTCTGACTCTAAGGTAATGGTTCCTCTATACAATTCTATGATTTTTTTTACTATTGACAAACCAATTCCAGTGGATTTTCCTTTTCGGTCCAAGGTTTGGAATATTTTAAAGATTTTATCGTGATAGTTTTTGGCAATGCCAACACCATTATCAGTGATGGAAAATTTCCAGTAGGTTTTCAATTCAGTGTACTTCACCTCTATTCTGCCTTCAGGTTTGTCAATATAATTGATGGCATTGCTAATTAAGTTTTGAAATAACTGTTTGATGCGTGTTTTATCAGCTTTTATGACTGGTAAATTTTCTGGCATCACAAATTGGATATGCTCAGGAATGTACAAAATGTTTTGAATTTCTTCCAGAACTTCGCGTATGCTTACATCTTGTACAATTAATATGTTTTTATCACTAACACTTGAATAGCGCAGAATACCATCGATAAGCGCGTCCATTTGCTCCAACTTGTTGTTGAGTTTGTCAAATGTTTCATTTGCGTTTGCGTCCAACACATGTTCGTAATCTTCCTGAAACCAAGAGATTAATGCGTTGATGCTTCGCAAAGGTGATTTTAAGTCATGGGAAACAATATGGGCGAAATCTCGTAATTCTTTGTTGCTGCGTTTCAGGTTTTCAAGCAATTCTTTATTTTCACTTTCTGCAGCAATTCTTCGTTCTAAATTGACTGCATTGGTCAACTGAATAGACACCAAATTGGAAACGTTTTTGAGCAAACGTAAATGTTCTCGTGTAAAGAAATTTTTAGTAGAATTTTCAGAATCAATCACACCTACTACCGCGGCGTGCACCGAGGGTGGAGTCTCTCTAGACGGCTCGGATGGGCCCCCGGACGCCGGGACTGCATCCGACGCCTCGCCGCCTCCTCCACCCCCGCCCTCGCCCGAGCCGCCGCGCTTCACGAGTCCCGACCGCTTCG
>JBCCLS010000317.1:0-4783 GCA_039026835.1 Bacteroidota bacterium
AGAGGAATCACAATATTTTTTTTAGAGTTAACGCATCACTAGTAATAAAAATAATCAAAAGGATACGCTACTGCAAAACAGAGAAGCAATCTGTTCCCACCAGTTTACATACTTTTCTTTGAAAGGCATTTTCAAATTTTCAAATCAACACATTTTCAAATTAAACAATCTGGTTCTAGTTAAGCACATAATTTCCTTTGAAACACATTGATACATTGGTACATTTTTAAATTAATACAATCAACGCTTTAGCGTAAAATGCCCCGTATAGCTTCTACCATTGCTCGGTCGTTCTACCAAAAACCAATAATCAGCAGATGGCATGCGTCTTCCTTGGTACAATCCGTCCCAACCTTGTGATTCTGGTTTGAGAATCTTCAAAAGTTTTCCAAAACGATCAAAAATAAAAATACGCAAGTCGGGTTCTGTATCTGCAGAAATAATTTGCCAATAATCGTTAAAACTATCATTATTAGGCGTAAAGAAACTTGGATAAAACAGCAAGTTTATGTCTTCACTCACAACACCGCAACCATTTTTATCTCTTACAAATACTGTTAAAGGTCCAGGCGAAAGATTGGTAAAAATTGGACTGTCTTGATAGCTGCTGCCATTGATTGCATATTCATAATCACCGATGCCAGAGACAATAATTTCAATTTGGTTTTCATTACGTGTCCAATCTTGAATTTGAATAGATTCTATTACAGCTTCGTCAGATTCTATGATTTGAAAGGTTTGCACATTGCTACAACTAATTGCGGGCGATGATGCGTAATTGCTCGTAACAGTTACTGTATATGTGCCAGCTTCTGTAACTGTAATGGTTTCTGTAGTAGCGCCAGTGCTCCAAAGATATTCGTCAAAACCACTTTCAGCTGTAATTTCCACAGATTCATTGGTGCATAAGATCATTGGTATAGGCTCCGTAGGAACGTTGGGCGTTTCTTTTACTTCAATAAAAAAGGAAGTTGTGTCGTAACAATCCACGGCATCTGTATTATGGATTCGCACAAAAATTTCTTGCGGATTGGCTTCGTTCATATATTGTGTTGGAATGGCGTCAACATTCATGTCTGCATTTTGCTGCGAGGTAAAATAATTGATGGCGAAATTCCCTGTTTGTCCGTTGAGCACAAATTCATTTTGTACAGACAAATCAAATAGCTCCATGCCATCGTTACTTATATCATCGCAGGTAATGATATTTTCTACGGGGTTTGCGATGAATTGTGTAAACATATTCAATTCAAAATTTGTTATAACAACACATTCAGGAAATTGATCGTTCACTTTGCGAACATGTATCGTTTGATTTGGACTTTGTAGTGTATAATTAGTGTCCAATCTGTCCATATCACTTGTAGCATTTGCCAGTGATTCGTAATAATACACATTAAATGTAGTGGAACTTTGTCCCGCTAGTACAGTTGTATCATATTGTGATAAATCAACAAATTCTTCATTATCATTTAAAATATCGCAAATTTCGAGATTTGTGATGGTTGTTGTTGTGGGCGCTTCTGGAGTTATAACATCAAACTCACTAACGACATGACAATTCGGATTCTCTACATTGAATACACGTGCAAAGATTGTTTGCAGGCTTGAGGTGCTCACATAATTTAACGCTACAGGACTTGTAGCATTTACGGCATCGTCTAAAGTTTCATGGTAACTCACGTCAAACGTACTACCAGTAGGCTGACCTGAAAGCAATTCAGGAGTTTTAGTACCCAAATCAAAAACTTCTATGAAATCATTCGCTTCATCATCACAAATCACAAAATCTGTAACGGGCAATTGAATTGGATTTTCATAGATAGTAACATCTTCTGTGAGTGATATGGATTGTGCTGAAGAATTGGCGGTTACAGTAACAGTGTACGTTCCTGGCGCAGTGTATGTATGCATAGGATTAATGTCGGTGGACGTTGTTCCATCCCCAAAATCCCAACTAATTGAAACAATATTTTCAGTGGCATTGACGGAAAATGTAGTGACATCGCCAAAACAACTTTCTGAGATGTCAATTCCAATATTAAAGAAGGACTGAATAAACGGTGGCAATCCTTGCTTGCATTGTCTGCCATTTAAATCTACACCTTGATTTACATAATTACATGCCAGTCCATCTTCTTCTGGATCATTAATTACTCCAATAAAATTTCGATCGGGTCTTGCGTAATAAATCTTTCCGTCAGCAGCCAATTGCAATGCCGCACGTTCTTGAATTTCTGTGTGAATTTCTACTCTTGAATTTTGAATTTCAGGTGATTCTAAATCAAATTGATATAAATATGTATTGCTCACGCTAATAGTTCCTGAAGAGACATATAATTTAGAAGAACTTGGCGAGAATTCTGCACAATACGCTCTTCCTAAAATATTTAAGCGTTCTATTTCAGGGCTTACAGTTCCAGTAGAATTGTTAAATCGATGATAACAAACATGATTAAACTCTTGATTGCAATTCACAATTTTTTGAGAATCTGGAGAAATCTTTAAATATCCTCTTTCGTCCGTTGAACTACAGGCAGGATGCGTAGAAGTCACTGAATTTGTATCAATTCCAGTATCTGTAACTCTAAAGGCATGATATGTATTATAGGTAGTTTCTGAGCCTGTAGGACCTGCATACGAAATTACCCAATATCCAGAACTATTATCATTAATTGCTGCTATTTTTTCACCACTTCTTTGGAGTAATGATATATTTTTTTGTCCTTGAATAACATCTCCATTGCCACCATTCAAATCTAAATTGACCACACTGTAATACAGTCCACCACTAGATCCGGCAGAATCTACACAAAAAACATAGTATAAATTGGGTTGGTTAGGATACGGCACAATAATTCCAGATTGCGAACTTGACGGATCTCCTTGCAACCCAGTTCCATTAGGCATTATATTATGATTTTTATCCCAAACTGTAATTCCATCCGTATAAAATAGAAGCTCTCCTGCGGCACTTGAAATGGTAGCGCATCCTTCTAAGGTATTAATTTGTCCGTCGGTAAGTGCTACGGGCGATCCACTACTAAAATCCAATCCTGCATTTTGTCCAAAGTACCATATATTGGCTTCTCCTTGTGAAAAGACGGCATATAGATTGAAACAAACAATAAGTACAAGTAATCGTATTTTCATGTAGTAGTCGGTTTTTGTTGTAAGGCTAATTGAAATGATTGTGGGATTATAAAGCTAACATATATTTTTGAGAATCAACTCCTAAAAAACAGATTAATATGCTTTTCTTGTGAACACTGTACGTAAAGAGAATCTAACACGATTATTTGCCGTACTATTTCAAAACGTTAGTATACAAAAAACAGCAGATAATTGTATACATACTTAACAGACAATTTAGTACATTAGTTGTCTGTATATAAACCGAAAAATATGTTTTCCTACCAAGAGCGCTTCACAAAGTTTTCCCGTAAAAAAATACTTGTATGCTTTCTGTTGTTACTGGTTTCGGTAAGTACAGCTCAGGTAGATTCGCTAGCTACCAAAACATATTCTGAATTGCGTACACTTTTTAAATCAGCCATTGAAGAAGATGCGAAACGTGCTTTTGAATATGCAAAAGCAGCGTACGTACGTGTAGCTTCTACCAATAAGAAGCAACAAATAGGAGAGTCCTTGTACTTTCTAGCGAAAGCGAATACAGATTTATCTCAAAATAGACGCGCTTTGGAACAGCTTTCAGAAGTGATTGCTATTGCCAATCAGCTGAAAGATTCTAGCTTACTTTTTAAAGGAAATGTGCTGAAAGGAAATGTGTATAATGATCTTGGTGAAGAATCCAATGCGTTGGCTGCGTATTTGGAAGCTGATAAAAGTAGCGGATATAGTGAAAAATCTAGCGATCTTATTTTACTTTCTATCAACATTGCATATATCAAAAAATTACACCGTGATTATGAAGATGCAGTAGCAATTTTAAAAGAAAATTTAAATCTTCTAGAAACCATTACCATTGCACCCGATAAAAAAAAGCGATACGAGCTGATTATTTTAATGAATTTGACAGATACGTATTTGCGGATGACCGAAGATGGCAATCTTCAAAACATTGTCAATGCTGAATTTTATAATGAAAAAGGCTTAGAAAAATGTCAGTACGATCAAAATTCCGTGTTTTATTATGTATTGTGGATGAATCAGGCAATTATTCACTTTGAAAAAGGTGCGTATGAAGAAAGTATTGCTGTGGCGAATGACGTGAAAGAAAAAGCGATTGCCACCAATAATGAAGGCTTAACGTGTACTGCATATTTTTATTTGGGAAAAAATTATTTTCAACTAAAAAAGTATACAGAATCCATTCGCTTTTTTAATCAGGCTTACGACATCATGAAGACTTCTGAACGTCGCTATTCCAATGAAATCTTGCTACATCAATTATTAACCAAGAATTATATACAGATTGAGAACATAGAAAAGGCAAACTTTCATCTTGAAATATTTACAAAACTTGTCAATGATCAAAGCATAGAAGACTTGAAAGTACAGTCGATGATTCACCAAAAATTTGATATCGATAAATTAAAAAAACAAGTTGAGAAACTAGAAATTAAAGTAGACGACCAAAAAAAGAGAAAAATAGGATTGTATGTTGCTTCGGGAATTTTAGTGATCTTATTGCTTGCAAGCATTGTTTTTTATAGACGAAAAGTCCGTAAAATCAACGAAAAAATGGTGCAGGTTATGAAAAAGGTAGAAGAATTAGAACAATCGAAAGTGAAAACTACTGCTAAAACGCAACAACGCACAG
>JBCCLS010000318.1:0-4782 GCA_039026835.1 Bacteroidota bacterium
ATCATTTTATGCAATATTAATAGTAATACTATTATCTTTGCGTTCGTAGATATTAAAATAAAGTTCTTTTGAACTCTTTGGTAGCTACAAACATCATAAGTGAACGCTTTAATGCATAAAATATGGCTAATACACGACTAACACCTTGGCAGCGATTTGTCGGCTTACTACAATTAGAGAAAAAGGATATTCTTCAAATTCTCTATTATGCCGTTTTCGCGGGAATTGTGGCGCTATCTTTACCGCTAGGAATTCAATCTATCATTAACCTTATTCAGGGAGCGCAAGTATCGACTTCTTGGGTAATTCTTGTAATTTTAGTTACGTTAGGTGTTATCTTTACAGGAGCGTTGCAATTGATGCAGTTGCGAATTATTGAAACCATTCAGCAACGTATTTTTATGCGTGCTTCCTTTGAGCTCAGCTATCGCTTTCCAAAAATTAGAATGGATGAACTTCGTAATTATTATCCGCCAGAGTTAGCAAACCGCTTTTTTGATACGCTTACCATTCAAAAAGGATTGTCAAAAATATTAATTGATGTTCCTTCTGCCTTGTTGCAAATTTTGTTTGCATTGATCTTATTGTCATTCTATCATCCGTTTTTTATCATTTTTGGAGTATTGTTGGTGGCATTGATTTATGTGGTTTTCAAATACACCGCCAAAAGAGGTTTGCAAACAAGTTTAGACGAATCTAAGAATAAATATAAAGTAGCACACTGGATTCAGGAAGTTGCCAGAACTATGGTAAGTTTCAAACTTTCCGGAAATACCAATTTAGCCCTAAAAAAGAATGATGCATTGGTTGAAGGATATTTAAAAGCACGTGAAAGTCATTTCCGTGTCTTAGTGATTCAATTTATACAAATGATTTCATTTAAAGTGTTGGTTACGGCTTCCTTATTATTAATTGGTGGCGCATTGGTGCTCAATCAAGAAATGAATATTGGGCAATTTGTGGCAGCAGAAATCATCATATTATTAGTTATCGGTTCGGTAGAAAAGTTAATTGTAGGTTTGGAATCATTTTATGATGTATTAACCTCCATTGAAAAATTAGGACAAGTTGTTGACAAAGGATTGGAAGCGCAAGAAGGCGATCGTCCAGACTTTGAGAAGCAAATGTTGATTGAGTTAGACAGCACGTCGTATGAAGTAGTAGATAGAGAAACTCCGATCTTAAAAAATATTTCATTCAAAATTAATCCAAACAGTCGTATTCTCATTCAAGGAGAAAGCGGCTCTGGAAAATCGAGTTTGTTGCGAATGATTGCAGGTGTAATTGCACCTACTGCTGGAAATATTTATGTAAATACATTTTCAATTTCCAGTTTGCACTTAAATCACTACCGATCGCATTTGGGATTGTCACTTTCAGAAGAATCACCATTTGAAGGTTCTGTACGAGACAACTTAGCATTTGGAAATGACGATGTCACAGACGAACGTATTTTTTGGGCACTAGAAAAAGTAGGTTTGTCACAATTTATCAAAGCACAGCCCAAAGGATTACACACCATTTTAAATCCAGAAGGAAAACAAATTTCATATAATATTTCAAAGAAAATCATCCTGGCGAGAGCTATTATCAAAAGTCCAAAGGTATTGATTCTTGAAGATCCACTAGATCAATTCAACGTAGATGAAAGTAATGAAATTATTGACTTTTTAACAGACAAATCCAATCCGTGGGCTTTAATTGTAGTCAGCAGTAATGAACGTTGGAAAACAAGTTGCGGTGAAATAATTACACTTGATAAAGGAAAAATTAAAAACTAAAAGACATGCTAAATATAACGAACAATCAGTTAAATAAAAAGGTGAAACTTACGCAGTATGCATCTGGTAAGCTTGTCTTTAATAAACAATATTACAAGCAGTTAAATCGATTTTTGCTCATATTTGCCGTGATCGTGATTATTGTGTTGTTTTTACCTTGGACACAAAATATTTCTGGACAAGGACAAGTCACTACTTTACAACCAGATCAACGTCCACAGACGATTCAGTCACAAATTCCAGGACGTATCGAACAATGGTATGTCCGAGAAGGCGATTCGGTTCATAAAGGCGATACCATCTTGAAAATATCAGAAGTAAAAAGTGAATACTTCGACGATCGCTTGATAGAACGAACTAGTCAACAAATTGAAGCGAAATCTTCTTCTGTAGTTGCGTACAAAGGTAAAATTAGCGCTCTAGAGCGTCAAGTAGCAGCATTATTAAAGGAAAGAGATTTAAAACTACAGCAAACGGAAAACAAGTTATTACAAGCGCGCTTTAAAATCAAAGGTGATAGTATTGATGTAGAAGCAGCACGCATCAACAAAAAAATTGCACAAACACAGTATGATCGTGCATTTACGTTAGAAAGTGAAGGGTTGGCTGCAACGAAAGATGTAGAAGAAAAACGCTTAAAACTACAAGAAACTGAAGCAAAACTAATTTCCCTTGAAAATAAATATTTAGCGAATAAAAATGACATTATCAATGCGCAAATAGAATTATCTCGTACGAAGGCTTCTTATGCGGATAAAATTTCCAAAGCACAAAGTGATATGTTTACCGCACAATCCAGTCAGTTTGATACGGAAGCACAGGTAACAAAATTGGAGAACCAACGCACCAATTATGTCATACGTAATGGATTGTTATACATTTTAGCACCACAAGACGGATTTATCAACAAAGCTTTAAAAGGCGGTATTGGAGAAACATTTAAAGAAGGTGATGAATTGGTAAGTATTATGCCGTCAAACTACGATTTGGCAGTGGAAACCTTTGTGCGACCTATTGATTTGCCATTGATTCATATTGGCGAAAAAGTACGTATACAATTTGACGGTTGGCCAGCCATTGTATTCAGCGGATGGCCCAATGTTTCTTATGGAACGTACGGTGCCAAAGTTGTAGCTATTGAAAATTTTATCAGTAGCAATGGAAAATACAGAATATTATTAGCGCCTGATGAAGACGACCACGAGTGGCCAGAAGCAATTCGTGTCGGTTCGGGAGCAAGAACAATCGCCTTATTAGAAGATGTGCCGATTTGGTTTGAGCTGTGGCGACAGTTAAATAGTTTCCCTCCAAACTTCTACCAACCAGATGACAAAACCGCAGGTAAAGATTCAAAAGATAAGAAATAACACTATGAAATATATTGTTCTTTTCCTTGTACTTCTTTTCAGTGGAAATGTAACTGCTCAAATTGAAAATCCGCTAGACTCTGTAATGTCGTTGGATGAATATCTTGGGTATGTAAAAACATATCATCCTATTGTAAAGCAGGCAAACTTAATCATCAACGAAAGTGAAGCAAAATTGCTCAAAGCACGCGGTGCTTTCGATCCAAAATTGGAAGTAGATTACGATCGGAAAAAATTCAAAAACACGGAGTATTACGACAAGTTAAATGCTACTTTCAAAATTCCAACGTGGTATGGCGTAGAGTTTAAAGCAAACTTTGAAGAAAATACAGGAGAATTTTTAAATCCTGAATTTGATGTGCCACTAGACGGATTGTATAGCGCAGGTGTGTCGGTGTCGCTTGCCAGAGGTTTTTTGATGAATGAGCGCATGGCAATGCTCAAGCAGGCAAAACTATTTACACAACAAGCACAAGCAGACCAACAACTATTGGTCAACGAAATATTGTATGAAGCGTCTATTGCCTATTTTAAATGGTTAAAATCGTATCGAAATAGAGAAGTGTTCAGTTCATTTCTATCCAATGCACAATTGCGATTTGACGGAATCAAAAGAAGCTATCGCGAAGGTGAAAAAGCAGCAATTGATACCACAGAAGCACGACTGACACTTAACAACAGAAAACTTGATTTAGAAAAAGCGCGCATTACGTACATTAAAACCTCGTTAGAACTTTCTAACTTTTTATGGTTGAATAATGATACGCCTGTAGAATTACAGCCGTGGATGCGCCCAGATATTGATACGTCTAATCGTATTGATGAAGTGTTGAATGTCTCTGGATTTGACAGTGAAGATTTTGATGTAGAAGCGCATCCCAAAATACAGTCGCTGAACTTTAAATACGAAAGTTTATTATTAGATCGACGCTTGCGGCGGAACAATCTATTGCCACAAATTGATTTGCAATACAACTTTTTAACCCAAACGCCCGATGAGGCAGGAACATTTAATTCTTCCAATTATAAAGCAGGATTAAATATTCGTTTTCCGCTATTTTTACGGAAAGAACGGGGAGATTTGCGTTTGGCAAACCTAAAAATCCAAGACTTAGAATTTGAGCGAACCACTACGCGTGTCAATCTGCAAAACAAGATTGATGCCGTTACACAGGAAATAGATTCCTATCAATTGCAAAATCGCCTCACGGAAGAATTGGTTAGTGATTACGAAGTAATGTTGCGCGCAGAAGAGCGTAAATTCTTTTTAGGGGAAAGTTCGTTGTTTTTAGTCAATTCGCGAGAAGCGAAATTGATAGAAAACTTACTAAAAGCCATTGACTTAGAAAATAAATTTTTCACCACCAAAGCCAATTTATTCAACATTATGGCAAATATGTTATAAGGCTTACTAAGGTGAGTTCGAGATAAAAACACAACAGTGGCATTATCTTTTCCGCAGTGTAGCAGGAATTTTTCGTTAAAAATTTCTGAAACCATGGAAGAAATTTAGAAAAATTCATGCGGTTTTGCTTTTTCTCCAAAAAAGAAAAAGCAAAAACACCTCTGGAAAAGCGCACTTTCTTTTGTTTCTTTTCTTTGTGCGAGCAAAGAAATCGAAAGTAAAGAACTAA